>NZ_LGIA01000148.1 GCF_001270965.1 Sunxiuqinia dokdonensis
ACCTGTTGATAACCAGTGATTTATTTTGTTTTTAAGGATTGACTAAATAGTCATTCATGGTCATTCAGTGGTCATTCAGTGGTTTCTAACGATCGATGACAATAATTGACAGCAACGACAAAACAAATCGTTTAAACAGACAATCATATTTGAAGAGTAACCTACGAAGCTTCAGCCAGAAGTTGGATGGCTTCCTGCTTTAAAACCGAGGGCAATTGAATTTTACGCCGCTCGATGCTGAGCAGCCACTTGCGGATTTCTTCGCTATCCAAAGTATAGAGCACATCGCGAAATTCATCAATTTGTTCGTCGCGGTATTCGTTTGGATTGACTCCCTGGTAACGGTCCAGCTCTTCATCTTCGAAATAGACGATTTCATCGGGATTTTTCAGCATCTCTTCAAAATCGCACACCTCGTGCGCACCGCAGCAGTCCAGGGCAACATTCACTCCTTCATCGCTTGCATCGGCTTCCGGATCCTTTTTCCCAAACCGATTCGACAGCCAGGTTCCAACGACCAACAACACGAACAATCCAACAATAATTCCTACTAAAACCAGCATAACTTATTTCCTTCCTTCATCGAAATAAACAACTCAAACCAAAGAGCGTTGAAAATCAAACTCCTTTTTTTGAATGAATTGGCTGGCAAAGTTAGCATGAAAAATAAAATTCCTGATGAAATCATCTTCTGAATTAGCGATTTATTTTCATGCTGATCCGCATTCGTTTTCAGGCTTGTTTTTGAGATTAATGACCTCGCAACGATTAGCCTTCTGGCCAAATCAATGCGCTAGTGGGATAATCAATATCCGGCAAAGGCCTTAAAGGAAATCAGCGATTCGATTTAAGTCGTCAACTTTATCTTGATAGCCCAGCGACTGATAACTTTCGATCAGGCTTTCCAGTAACTTTTTAATCATGATTTTGTCTTCGCACGGTTCATAGAAATCGTCTGTTCCAAACTGTTCGTTTCTGTTCAGAAAAAAATCAACCTCTTTTCGTCCAATGATAGCGCCCTTGTTGGACGGATTGATGTAGAACAAAATGGAAGACTTATAATCACTGCCGTGAACTTCGCGTGCCAGTTCAGGATCAATATAGGCCAGCAGGGGTGTTTTGGGGAAGTTGATAAACTGAACCGGAAATTTCAATTCGCGGGCAATCAAGGCATATAAAACAGCAACCGAAATGGCATTGCCTTTTTTCGTTTCGAGCAGCTGGTTGATGTAGCAATTTTGTGGTGAATGCAGGTGGCTTAGATTCACCGAAAATTTGTTGGTGTCGTAAAAAATGTGGTTTAATACGGTGATTTTCTCAAGCGAGGTCAGTTTATTGTTGATCTCAAGCCAAACATCATTTGAAATCTTCTGAATTTTTGACTTGATCGTTTTCAGCTTCAGGTCGGGATATTGATATTGGCTAATCAGGAAAAAGCCTTCGAACAAATCGACTTGTTTTTGATTGCCCCAGTTCAGGATTTTGGTTCGGGTTTCGGCAAATTGGATTTGTTGAATAAGATTTTCAATCCGCGACTGAATCAGTTCGTCCAGGCTGGTCTCCCATATTTGCTCCAATTGCTGAATTATTCGCCCGTCTTCGCAAAGCAGTTGTTGTTCAACTTCGTGAAAAACTGCTTCGTCCGGGTCATCCAGTAAAGCGATCAATGCCTGCAGTCGTTCATTTTTCATCCTCTATCATCACGATTAAGTGGTTAGTTTGTCTAAAACCAACTGAACCAGTTTTTTCATATGTGGGTGGTAATTTTCGCTGGCTTGTTTTGTTGTTCGGTTGGCAATAATCAGGCAAACGGTTAATGCCTCGTGCCCAAGCAAAGCAGAAAGCCCGTAAATCGCCGAGCATTCCATTTCATAGTTGGTTATCTGAAAATCATTATAATAAAAACACTCAATTTTTTCGTTTAAATGCGGATCGGCGGTTTCCAATCGAATAACCCGGCCTTGAGGACCATAAAAGCCCGGGGCCGAAATGGTTACGCCTGCGTGAAAGCTGTCGTCTTTCATCAGTTGGTACAAATAGTCAGATGAATCAACGACGTAAGGTTTAGCCAGATGCGGATTCCATTCGGTGTGAGCAATGAAATTGCGTTCAAAGTCGAGATCAGAGATAAGCGCCCTGTCGGCGTAGAAATTCAGCAAACCATCAAATCCAATCGCTTTTCGGGATATGACATACGAATTAACCGGAAGGTCTTTTTGTAAGGCTCCCGAGGTTCCAATGCGAATAATTCTGAGTGAGCGTTTTTTCTCGCTGATCTCTTTTGTGTGCAGGTTGATGTTGACCAGCGCATCCAGCTCATTGAGAACTATATCGATGTTGTCGGTTCCAATGCCGGTTGAAATTACGGTTATTCGGGTATTGCGGTAAGTTCCAGTGGTCGATACAAATTCGCGGTTTGCAATTTTAAATTCGGTGCTGGAAAAATGAGATGCGATTAAGTCAACGCGGCCTGGATCTCCAACCAAAAGAACGGTATCCGCTACTTGTTCTGGTTTTAAGTGGAGGTGAAAAATGCTTCCGTCCTCATTAATAATCAATTCTGAAGAACCAATCATATAAATATGTTTTTTTGGTCAGGTCAAATCTAAACAAAAAAAGTTGATTTAGCCAAGGCCTTGTTATTATGAATCAGCTATATTAACAGCTTTTTACTAAGATTTAACTGTTTATTCGAGGAAATCTTTAAAATTCTGTTACATTTACTTTCTAGTCAATTTATAAAAATTATACCAATGGATTTCAATTTCAAAAAGTCTTATTTAATTATCGCAGGTGTTGTTGTCGTTGTACTGTTGTTTTTCGGAAGCAGCATGTTTATTACCATTCAGCCCGGTGAGCGCGGTGTTATTTTCCGTCCGTTTAGCTCAGGTTTAGACAAAGAGAGTATTTATATTCCGGGTTTTCACATTGTAGCTCCCTGGAACACTTTGTTTGTTTACGATGTGAAAGAGCAGGCCCGGGAAGAAACAATGGATGTGCTGGATAAAAACGGATTGTCGGTAAATGTTGATGTGTCCGTGCGTTTTAACCCAATGTATGACAAGATCGGTTACCTGCACGAGGTTTTTGGAACACGTTATATTGACCAACTCATTATTCCTGAAGTTCGGTCGTCGGTGCGACAGGTTGCCGGGCGTTTTACTGCCGAGGAAATTTACTCGACCAAACGTAGTGAGGTAGAGGCTTCAATTATTGAGGAAACCGGAAAGATTCTTGAGAAGAACAACATTGCCATGCGCGCGTTGTTAATTCGGTCGATCAACCTCCCGGAAAAAATAAAGGCAGCTATTGAAACCAAGCTCGAAGAAGAGCAAGCTTTTTTAACCTACCAATATACTTTGCAAACAGCAGAGCAAGAAGCGGAGAAAAAGCGTATTGATGCGGAAGCGATTGCCCGTTACAATCGAATTATTGATGCATCGCTGACGTCCAGCATTCTAAAGCAACGTGGAATAGAAGCTACTTTGGATCTGGCAAAATCGCCCAATTCGAAAGTGGTCGTCATTGGTAGCACCAAAGATGGATTACCGCTGATTTTGGGAAATAACTAAAAGCAAATCCCCATATAAGCCGGCAAGCCTGATTGGTTTGACCGGCTTTTTTATTCAAAAAAGATGAAGAAAATTATCAATGTACATCGCCATGATGATCCGGAAGTTTACCGATGCATTGGCTGCTCACCGCATAATCCAATCGGTTTGAAACTGGAGTTTTGGGATGATGGCGAAAGTATTATTTCGAAGTGGAACCCACGCCGCGAGTTTGAAGGCTGGGTGGAGGTACTGCATGGCGGAATCCAGGCTACCCTGTTGGATGAAATTGCTGCCTGGGTGGTTTATACAAAATGCAAAACAGCCGGCGTTACAGCCGAATTAAAGGTGAAATACAAAAGGCCGGTTTTTACAACCCGGGGCGAAATTTTAATGAAAGGGCGGTTGGTGGAAATGAATAAGCGATTGGCTGTTATCCATGCGCAGTTGTTCAATGCTGAAAATGAACTTTGCGCAGAGGCGGATGTCAAGTATGTCATTTTTTCGGAGGAAGTAGCCCGCAAAAAATATCACTACCCGGGCATTGATGCTTTTTACGAATAGAAATTATCAGGAGTTTGCGGCTGCCGGTCGTCTTTAGGCCGGATCAAGTTCCTCAATCATCGGAAACCATGGAGCGATGATGGAGTTTGACCTTGAACTTTGAATGGTGTCGGGTTTGTCATCAATCACCGGAGCTTCTTCCTTTGGTGCTGCTTCGGGTTCCGGAATCTCGATTTGCTCAACGGGAGCCGTAATGATGACACTATCGGTTGCAAATGGTTGTTCAAGTTCAACCTGGTGTGTTAATTTCAGGCCTAACAAATAAAAAATGGAAGATGTGAGAATAATTAACTTCATAACTGAATGATTGAATGCAACCAAAATTAGGTTTTTTTAATTCAGGTTTTGGTGATTTATCGACGAACAGCCT
The DNA here is from genome assembly GCF_001270965.1 of Sunxiuqinia dokdonensis. Lineage (GTDB taxonomy): Bacteria > Bacteroidota > Bacteroidia > Bacteroidales > Prolixibacteraceae > Sunxiuqinia > Sunxiuqinia dokdonensis. The sequence goes on from NZ_LGIA01000148.1 coordinate 4,486, forward strand.
GTTTTTTTCTTTAAAAAATGTTAATGAAGCTTCCAAAAGCTGATTTCTTTTATGCATTTGGCCGGCGGGTAGTCAAAAAGGACACATGATGTGTTGCCGAATTCAAAAATCTGCTCCAAAATAGTTGTTTTTTTATTGTATGATTTACTCTGCTCGTTTGGCCAAAAGTTCGTTTTCATTGGGACTTTTAAAGTCGTGTTTTGGGAAAACGATACCAGCATCGGCCCGAACGCGATCCAGTATTTCCAATTGGTCAAGGGTGATTTGAAAGGACATCATGTCGCTTTCAATTTTGCCTGCATCCAGACATTGCATCACGTGGGCGGCTTCGTACTGGTAGCCTTTTCCTTCAATTGGTTCAACCGGAACCACTTCTTCAAGTTCCATTCCTTTTTCCCAAATGCTGATTTGCGCATTGGCGAACCAGCGTTTATTGAGTCGCAAATAACCCTGTTCGCACCAGTATTCGGTTTGAATGGACGAATGAGACGCGAAGCTTGAAACCAACGATGCCATCGCGTTGTTGGCGTATTTAAAGCTCATGATGATGCTTTCTTCGCAGTTTGTAAATCCAAATTGGGTGTGGGTTTTTATTTCGGTCGGTTTCCCCAGTGCCATCAGCGAGGCAAAAATCGGGTAGATTCCGATATCTAAAAGTGACCCTCCTCCAAGGTCAATATTATAAAGCCGCTGGCTGGCATCTTTTTCGGCATTGAAAGCAAAGTCGGACCGCACCATTTTTAGTTTGCCCAGCTTTTCCGACTCGAGAATCTCCGTTGCTTTCAGAAAGGCTGGCTGAAACCGTGTCCAAAAGGCTTCCATCAGAAAGGTGTTGTTTTCTTTGGCACAGGCAATCATTTCGCGGGCTTCGCGGGCGTTGATGGCGAAGGCTTTTTCGCAAAGGGTGGCTTTTTTGTGTGTGAGGCAAAGCAGCGCGTGTTCGTGATGATGAGAATGGGGAGTGGCAATATAAACAATGTCCACTTTTGGATCTTCCACCAATTCGGTATAGCTGCCGTAGGCTTTTTCAAAACCTATTTCGTTGGCAAATTGCTGTGCCCGCTTCAGGTTTCTGGATGCGGCAGCGTAGAGCACGGCATTGGGAAGCAGTTTAAGGTCTTCGGCAAATTTGCGGGCAATTTTTCCGCAACCCAGAATTGCCCAGCGATATTGTTTTGTCATGATGATCGATTTTTGGCGAGCAAGATAAACAATATCACACGAACTTTTCGAAAAAAAACAATTTCGCTTGATGCTAAATCAGGGAGTCAGCTTTTTCAGTTCGAAAATGAAGGCCTGAAGTTCTTTCTTATAAAATTCAAAATAACTTGTCAGGTCGTCAATTTTTTCAAGAATGAAATCGTTCAGTTCATCATCCGTGGAAATATGAGCCATTTTATCCAGGAAATCCCAGCGATGACTTTCAAACCAATTTTCATCACGCAGTTTCCGGCGGCCTCCATAGCGGCTAAAGTAGTAAATGTAAACGTCACTTACATGGTACAAACTCGGATCCTCAAGTAAACGGTTGAGCCCCCCCGAAACGGATCGTAGCAAAAGCCAATACCGATTAAATTCTTCACTGAATTCACATAGGTACTTTAGGTTTTTAATTTTGACGTAGAACTCGTGGATTTCGTGTTTGATCAGGTTGGTTTCAAGTTCATCAATCACATCCGGAATTTGAGTAACAAATTCTTCTATGAATTCATTCTTTAATTCAGGATCAGCATTATTTTTTGTAATACCGTACGCTTGATTGAAATATTTATAAAACCTTTCCGCAGGAGTCATATTGTATGCTATTGGTAGGCTAATGTCAGACATTTATTCTTAATCGTCAATAAGTTATATCAAGGAGTTATTGAATCAGTACTTTTGGTTAGCAATGTACCACATACACTGACCAAAATAAAGTGCATCTTTTCGATTATGGGACAACATTTTCAAAAACAAGCGAAAAACCATTAAAAATCGATCGGCGTTTTCTTGGGTTGCCAGCCCGATTTAACAAGATTTTGCGCATGTCCTATTGTAGAACATAAGCAAAATGCGAATTGTTTATGCCGAAAGCGAATCCGTGTCATCGAATTTCAAAAAAATGATTGCTGACTTGCTTTTAGTTTGAACTCGGTCTAAATTTGGGACCTCGCAAAATCAATAGGCATGCACTCAAAAAAGAAGGTTCACCCGAACGAAAAATCGAACTTGCACCCGCGCAATAAAAACCGCGGCCGTTATGATTTTGGTCGGTTGGTTGCTGCTTGTCCGGAACTGGCTCCTGTTGTAAGGCAGAATGCTTATGGGGACGAATCGATAGATTTTGCTGATCCTGAAGCGGTTAAAGCGCTGAACAAAGCCTTGTTGGTTGCGAGCTACGGATTAACTTATTGGGACATTCCTGATGGTTTTTTATGTCCTCCGGTTCCGGGGAGAGCTGATTACATCCATCACCTGGCTGATTTGCTGAGCCGGGACAATGGAGGACAAATCCCCACCGGTTCATCCGTCCGCTGTCTTGATGTTGGCACCGGAGCCAATGTCATTTATCCGATTATTGGTGTGATGGAATATGGGTGGACATTTGTAGGCTCCGATATTGATGAACATGCATTGGAGTCGGCCCGTAAAATTATTCTTCAAAATTCAGAATTGACCGGAAAAATCGACTTACGCCAGCAAACGAATTCCAACGATATTTTCAGGGGGATCATTCAACCCAACGAACGGTTCGACCTGACTGTTTGTAACCCGCCGTTTCATGCTTCGCAAGCAGAGGCTGAATCGGGAACCATGCGTAAGCTTCGGAACCTGAATAAGGCGACCAGCGGGAAATCGCAGTTGAACTTTGGTGGCAGGCATCATGAATTGTGGTGCGAAGGCGGCGAGGCAGCCTTCGTTCGGAAAATGATTCAGCAAAGCCGGCAATTTGCCACTTCTTGCTTGTGGTTTTCCACTTTAATGTCGAAACAGGAAAAGCTAAAGGGTGTCTATCGCGCGCTCCGGCAGGCTGAAGCCAAAGAAGTTGAAACCATTCCGATGGGGCAGGGCAACAAAACCAGCCGGCTGGTTGGCTGGACATTTTTAAGCAAAGCCGGGCGGCAGGAATGGGTTAAGAAGAGATTTTTGAAGATATGAAAGGGTCGTTAGTTCGTTTTTTTGACAAACTTGGTCAAAATCACAATTTGCTGGCCGTTGACGCGGCCTTCAATTTGCTCCGGATTGTCGTGTACAATGGAGATTCCCCGCACCGCTGTTCCGCGTTTGGCGGTGAAGCTGGTTCCTTTCACATTCAGATCTTTGGTCAGCACCACGGTATCGCCAGCCTGAAGCGCTACGCCATTGCAGTCCATGTGTTTGGCCTGCTGGCCAAGGTCGCTGTCTCCTTCGCCGTTTGCTTTGGCCCAGGCCAGTACGTCGTCTTCCAGGTAAAGCATGTCCAGCAGGTTTTGCGCCCACACTTCGGCTTTCAAGCGGTTGAGCATGCGCCAGGCCATCACCTGAACAGCGGGCTCCTGGCTCCACATGCTGTCGTTCAGGCAATGCCAGTGATTCATATCAATGGCTTCCGGGTTTTCGATCTGCTCCAGGCAACGATCGCATAAAAGAATGCTTTTCTCCACCGCGGTATGGGTTGTTGGTGGAATCTCATAAGCACGCAATTCGTTGGTTGAACGGCACAATTCGCATGTTGATCCGCTTCGCTCGTGTAGTTTCTTCTCCAGGCTCATCTTCGACAATGGTGTTAAATGGGTTCGATATTTTATTTTTTGAAGGGCCCAAAGATAAGCCAGAAAAATCGAAAGGAGGCCATCCTGCTTCTTTATTTCACGCTTCTCGGCCATTCCATGGTCTTTGGCAAGTGTTCCACGGTTCTTGGCAAGTGTTCCATCCTCCTAGTGGACAAGTCCGCGAAGACCGTGGAACAGTCTATGATTACCGTGGACAAGGAAATAGCATTCATGGAACAGTCCGTGCTCTTCGGCAAGTATTCCATGCTTATCATGGAACAGTCCACGAAGACCGTGGAATAGTCCATCGTTATCGTGGAACAGTCCATCGTTATCATGGACAAGTCCACGGACATCATGGAATCAGCGATCCCCAACTTCAGCTGGGGCAGGAGCACCATCATTAGCCCCCGGATTCATCCGGGGGACACGAAACAGCCTGCAGCAAGCGGGCTTTAGCCCAAAACCTATTTGGCCACTCAGCGGGTTTGCCCCCCAGCCGAACGCTTGCGAGTGCGGGCTTCACTCGAAGTGAAACCCTCACTATTCCAAACTCGGTTAGATGTCCAATTTACTTTTCTCCAGGGTTATATTTGAAATAGTATAGGTGGTCCATTGTGCGAATATGTGCCGGGATTTCGCGGATGCGAGTGCCGACCACATCCACCAGCATCAGGTTTCGGCAGCTGCTTAGGTTGGGCAAATCGGTCAAGGCTGCATTGCCGGTCAGATGCAGCTGTTCAAGTTTGGTGCAGTGGGAGAGTAGCGAGTTTACTTCGATCAGCTTGTTGTTTCGGACAGATAAAATCCGCAGGTTGGTCAGGTTGTTGATCCAGTTTGGCAGCTCGGTCAGCTGGTTGTTGTCGAGGATCAGCACTTCAATGCCCGGCAAATTGGTGCTGATCGGCACTTCCTGCAAATTTTGATAGCTCAAATCCATGATTCGTTGGGGAGTACTCGTTATTCCGCGTCCTTCAAAGAGTTCTACCGGATTGCTTTCCTGCGAAAACACGGATAAACTCAAAAGAAGCAGCATTATGGGTAACAGTTGTAGTCGTTTCATCTTTCTAAATCATTGTTTCTGTATCAATAACGTATTAATCTGGCATTTCGTTTCTTAAAGGTTTATTTTGGTTGTGTGGACCCGAATGGCACTTCGGCGGGGGCGTTGCCCCAAACCCCAGTCCCTTTTTTGCCTTGATGCCAAAAAGGAACCAAAAAAGATCAAGGCTGACGATGCTTTGGCTGGAAAACTACGGATCAGTCACCCCCCGAAAACCAACTCCGATCCTGAATACAGGATCGTCAAACAGGGTTTTCTTAGCCAGTCCCTTCGCTGTTTCCTTCCCTTGATTTCCAAAGCCAAACCCTCGTAGGCCACCTAAGCCCGCTTGCTTGAAGGCTCTTCTTGCGCCTCCACGATCCAGGACGAGGGGGAAAAAGTGTAAAAAACAAAAAAGGAGGCCAAATGACCTCCTTTCTTGTTTGTATGAAAAAATCTATTTTGTCTTGTCTGGTGCCTCCGGCACAGGCGGCAGCGGTTTGTATTCTGTTTTCACTTTCTCCTTGATCACTTCGATGGCTTTTTCCAACTGGGCATCCTTACCCAGGTATTCCTGGTGTGGATCATTGTCCAGTACGATGTCCGGATCAACACCGTAGCCTTCAATGATCCACTCGCTTTCCTCTGATGAATAAGAGGCGAATTCGGGCTTGTTCAGTTCAGCGCCGTCAATAAAAGGAAGCGATCCGCTGATGCCAACAACACCACCCCACGTGCGTGTTCCTATGACGGTTCCCAGATTATAGTGTTTAAAGGCGTAGGGGAATAAGTCGCCGTCCGAGGCCGAGTAGCGGTCAATCAGCAGCACTTTTGGGCCAAGCATCATTTGCCCGGGAACCGGCGTTGGATGCGTCGCGTTGCGTCGAATGTTGGCTCGCTGGGCCACCCGCTGCAAGCGCTCAATCAGCATGGGCGAAACATTGCCGCCGCCGTTTCCGCGGTCATCGATAATCAGGCCTTTTTTGTTGAGCTGCGGATAAAATAATTCGGTGAACTGATTCAGTCCGTTCATACCCATGTCGGGCACGTGAATGTATCCCACTTCGCCGTTGGTGGCTTCATTCACCTTCTTAATGTTGGTTTGAACCCAGTTGTAATAGTACAGGTTCGACTCATCAGCGATTGGTGTCACCAATACCTGGCGGGCACCGCTTTCCGACGGATTGCTGTTCAGGGTCAGCTCCACTTCCTTGTTGGCTTTTCCAACCAGCAGCGAAAACAAATCCCGGGTGGTTTGTGTGCTCACCCCATCAACGGCGATGATATAGTCACCGGGTTTGGCGTTTACACCTACTTCTTTCAGCGGTGAGCGCAGGCCTTTGTTCCAGTTGGCTCCGTTCAGTATTTCATCAATTTTGAAATAGCCTGAGGGGTCTGCACTAATCTTGGCTCCCAGCAATCCGGTTTCAATTCGCTTGGGTTCCGGCCGGTCGCCACTTTGCACGTAGGCGTGCCCCACATTCAGTTCGCCAATCAATTCGCCAATAATGTAGGTCAGGTCGTCGCGGTGGCGGGCATGCGGAACCAGCACGGCGTATTTCTGGTGCATCGCTTTCCAGTCCAGCCCGTGCATGTTTTCAACGTAGAAGAAGTCACGCATTTGCCGCCAGCTTTCGTCGTAAATCTGTTTCCATTCGGCCTGGTAATCCACCCAAACCTTCATGTTCGACAGGTCAATGGTTTCTTCCAAGTTGACTTTTGAAGTGGGCAGATCGATCACGCCCCATTTGCGGTCTTGCACCACCAACATTTTATTGTGGTTCGCGGAGATACCAAAATTGAATTTTCCCAAAACCGTTTCTTTCTTCTTATCCAAATCATACAGTTTGGCATTGCGATCGTCGCTGTAATCAATGTAGTAAACCTTGTCGCCCACACAGGATACATTGTAATAATTTGAAGCAGAAATTGGAAGTGAAACAATCCGATCGGCCAGTCCGTCGAGGTCAATCTTTACGGTTTTGTCATCCTGTTTTTCATCGGCTTTGTCGTCTTTTTTATTCTTTTCTTCCTTCGGCGCTTCTTCCACTTTTACGGTGTCATTTTCCGGTGCAAATGGCGATTTGGTTTCATCCGATAAAATAGCCAGGTAAATGCGCGACATCTTGGTGTAGGCGTGATTCCACTCGGTTTGGCTGTAGGTTGGGTTGAAATCGCGTGCCGAAACAAAGACGATGTATTTGCCATCGCTTGAGAACGATGGAGAACCGGAGTCGTACCAGTTGTCGGTTACTTCGTGCAGGTCTTTGCTATCCACCGAGTAGAGCATGATTTTCGAGAAGCGGTTATCTGACGACTCCGCAAACGTAATCCACTTGCTGTCGGGCGACCAGTTGTAGGCTCTGATTAAACCGTACTCGGACGTTTGAACTGTAGTTACTTTTTTCGAGTCGATATCGACATAGCGAAGCCGGTGCTTGCGGTCGGACCACATAATTTTTTTGCTGTCGGGCGACCATTCGAGGCTGAACTTGTAAGTGTCCGCATCTTTGGTTAACTGAATGGGTTCGCTATCGCCTTGCTGATCCTGAATGTAAACTTCAAACTCATCGGACTGATCACTCAGGTAGGCAATGTATTTGCCATCAGGTGACCAAACGGCACTTCGTTCGTGTGCTCCCGGTGTTTTGCTCAGGTTATAGGTGATTCCTTTTTTTGCCGGAGCATTGAACACCTCGCCACGGGCCGAAAAAACAACACGCTCGCCGTTGGGCGAAACATCGCCATCGGTAATTCGCTTTGAGGCATCTGTCCATTCGTTGCGGGCATAGATAAAATCGTTGTCAATTTGAACCGGAACTTTCACTGGTTCCTTGTCGGTCACATTCATTTTATAGAGGTAGCCGCCGTTTTCAAACACAATGTAATCGCCGCCAATTGAAGGGAATTTGACATCGTATTCGGTAAAATCCGTCACTTTCTCAACCGCTTGGGTTTTGGTGTTATACACAAAAATATTCATCGTGCGGTCGCGGTCCGACAGAAAGAAGATCTCATCGCCGGCCCACATCGGAATAATATCCTGCGCCTTATTGTCGGTTAGGTTTTTAACTTCTTTTGAGTTGAAGTCGAACAGCCAGATGTCGTCGGCCATGCCACCTTCGTAATATTTCCAGGTACGAAACTCGCGGAAAACCCGGTTGAAGGCCAGTTGATTTCCATCGGGCGAGTAGCTTAAAAAACCACCTTCGGCCAAGGGGAGCTCTGTTGATAAGCCACCTTCGACCGGAACCTGGAACAGTTGTCCTTTAAACGAGTTGAAGCTTTGCTTGCGCGAGCGGTAAACGATGTTTTTGCCGTCCGGCGTCCAGCTCATCACAATGTTGTTTGGGCCCATACGGTCCGAAACCTTGTCGCGGCCCAGGGTGGCGGTGTGCGTTAGTCGTTTGGGGCTTCCTCCGCTGGCTGGCATGACAAACACTTCGGTGTTGCCATCATACTGCCCGGTAAAGGCCAGCTGGCTTCCATCCGGTGAAAACCGGGCAAACAGCTCGAAGCCCACATCGTTGGTCAGCTTGCGGGCTGTGCCGCCGTCGGCATCAACAGAATACAAATCACCAGCATAGGTAAACACGATTTGATTGCCGGAAATGGCAGGAAAACGAAGCAGCCTGGCTTCGTCGGACTGCGCCGAAACGAGATTGATTCCCAGCAGGAATACAAAAACAAATGAGAGATAAATTTTAAGCATACGGATTCAATTTAATTTATATGATTAAGGTTGTAAGTGCGTTCAATAAACTATAGGTATCATTTGGTCGTTTCAATTACACGATTTTTAAATCGATTTCTTTTTTGATAACAATTGATTGGCGGAAAGGTTATTTTAGCATAAAGTGATGTTGCTAAGGAGTGGCTTCTGAACAGATTCTGAAACTATTTGTCCTTATTTGTATCCCGAATTCGGGAAATTCGATGGATTTGCACTTGAAAAAGCTATTATTTGACTATGATTAAACTGATGATTATCCGCCACGGCGAAACGATTGAAAACGCCGGTAATATTTGCCAGGGGCAGCAGCATGGATGCTTGTCCGAATTGGGAATTCAACAGGCCCGGAATTTAGCTTCGAGCCTGAAAAACGAGGAGATCGATGTGATGTATTCGAGCGACTTGCAGCGTGCGATGGACACGGCCGCGGAGATTCTGAAGTTTCATCCGATGCTGGCATTGAAAACCGACCCGCTTTTGCGTGAGCGTTCCTTGCCTTTGTGGGAAGGAAAGCCATTTCCCAAAAACTGGAAGTGGGAGTACTTGCCCGAAGGTTCTGAAACCAATGAAGATATGATGAATCGGGCCTCCCAATTCATTCAAAAATTACTGGCGACAACGGATGGGAAAAGTGTGGCTGTGGTGACGCATGGCGGGTTAATTCGGGCTTTTCGCACGGTGATTGCCAACAAGCCGGCCGCGGATTATTTTTCGTGGGACGTGAGTAAGAATACTTCGGTGAGCCGAATTGAATTGCACCCAAACGGGAAGCACAAGCTGGTGGAGGTCAACAACACCGATCATCTGGATCTGGAAACGCCGGGAACTGCGCAGCTGTTTTCGTGAGTGCGGCGCCATCTTTTTTTTTGTGGTCATTTAGTGGTCATTCAATTGTTTTAAATGATTAATGAGTTGGTAGCCACGGCAGGACAAATGGACCTGTAAGCGGATGTTTTTAAATTAATAGAAGATTAAATTCTCCGGATATTGGAAGGGACGCCCTCAGGGAAATTTTTAGCTGCAAAAAAAAGCGTAAATTCGCCCCGAACTTCAAGAAAAGAATGATGATACTAGATAAACACCCGGACGCAGAGGCTTTGATTTTTGATTTAGATGGAACACTGTCCGATTCGCTTCCGGTACACATTGCCACCTGGTACACCGTTTGCGAACACTACCAATGCCAATTCGACCCGTCAATTATTGAAGAAATGACTGGCATGCCTACCATTGAATTTGCCCACCGCATTATCCGCGACAATGGCCTGAAAGGCGTTGATCCGGAAGAGATGGTGCGTATGAAACAGCAAACGTTTTGGAACAGTATCGACAAACTTCGACCGCACGAGTCGGTGATCAGCCTGGTGCACCAGTATCATGGCAAAATTCCGCTGACAGTGGGCACCGGCGCCAGCCGCACCAGTGCCGAATTGCAGTTGAAAGCTTTGAAAATCTATGATTTGTTTGATGCCATTGTTACGGCCGATGATGTGACCGAGCACAAACCCTTGCCCCAAACCTTTTTGAAGTGCGCCGAGTTGGTCAAGATTAGCCCCAACAAGTGCCATGTTTACGAAGATGGCGTTTTGGGCATGCAGGCCGCCCAATCGGCTGGTATGTTTTTAACTGACGTGCGTCCGTTTCTGAAAAATTAGCCGATTCAATTAGACTGATCTCATGCAAAACTACTGGTTGTCATTTTCGACCATCCTTCCGCTTTTTTTGGTGGTTTTTGTTGGTCTGGTTTTCAGCCGCACCAAATCATTTAAAAAAGAATGGATTGACGTGCTGAACGACTATGCCCTGTGGATTGGTTTTCCGGCACTGATTCTGGTGGCTTTGTTTAAGCTCGACGTTCCGCTGTCGGAATATATTGGCCTGGCGGCTTGGAATTCGGCTTACATTGTGTTGTGCATGCTGCTGGCTTTTCCGGTGGCCAAATTGTTTCGGCTGGACACCGATACCATGCGCACCTTGGTTTTGGCCTTGTCGTTTGGCAACGTGTCGTACCTGGGCATTCCGGTTTTGATGAATGTTTATGGGCTTGAAATTCTGGCTGAGTCGACCTTGTTGTCGGCCATCTATTTGTTGTGGCTTTTCACTTTAGGTATTGTTTTGGTTGAAGTGATGGGCGAGCACGATGTCAACCCGCTTGTTGTGGCGAAGAACCTGCTGCGCAATCCATTACTTATCGCCGTGTTGCTCGGTTTGCTGATTACCATTCTGAAAGTTGAAGTGCCCGAAGTTTTGGTCAAAGGGCTCGATTTGTTTGCCAGCTCGGTAACCGCGGTGGTTTTATTTTCGCTGGGCTTGTTCTTGGGCACGCACCCCTTTGGAAAGCTGAAGGAGTGGTTGCCGGTGGCTGGGTTTTCAATCGCTATTTTGCTGGTTCTGCCTTTGGCATTTTATGGCGCCATCCAGTTTTTTGGCGTGTCGTTCGATATTCGGGCCAGCGTGTTGGAAGCTGCCATGCCCATGGGATTTACCCCTTATGTGTTGGCGGTAAAATACAAGCTAAACGCGACTTTTGCCTCGAAGGTGGTGGTGTTGAGCACGATGCTCAGTGTTTTTACGCTTCCCTTATGGATTCAGATCCTTGGCTAGATACTTGTTTAGTTCGTAGGCGATTCGTTCAAAATCAATTTCCTTCCCGATAAATACAAGCCGGTTTTTCGGTGCTTCGCCTGGCATAATCAGGCTGCCCTCCGAATAGCTTGTGCCACCGCCAACGGATTGCACCACAATTTTGTTGGGGCTTTCGTGTGTGAAGAGGATGCCCTTGATGCGGTAGATCTGCAGTTGGTTAATGGCTGCAAAATAGTCGAACCAATATTTGAATCGCTCGAGTTTGATATGGCCCGAAAATTCGTGGGTGAAGGTGGTGTACTTTTTCGATTCAACCAAACGAAACATGAAAGGCTCGGCCATTTTCTGTTCCAGCCTTCCCTGCACGGTTTCGGCAAAGTTGTCGAGCTGAAAATCGTTGTCTTTGCCAAATTTGGTGGCGATTGTTTCAGCGGTTCCATTCCAGGCCGAAAGCCTTTTGGTGATCTCGGCCAAGGTGGTTTCCGAAACCAGGTCGGTTTTGTTGATGATAAGCAGGTCGCTCAGGATAACCTGCAGTTGTTGTTCGCGATCGCTCATTTGCTGCTCGAAGTTTTGGGCATCAACCAGGCAGACGCTTCCCGCGAGCGTATATTTCTCCTTCAACTCCTGGTCTGCATAAAAAGGCTTGATCACATTTGAAAGATCAGCCACGCCGGTGGTTTCAATCAGGAGGTAATCAATTTCACCGGCTTTTTCGGCCAGGTCGAGCAGGGTGAGGGAGAATTCGTTGGAGATGGAGCAGCAGATGCACCCATTGCTGAGGTCGAAAATATTCTCGCTCCGCATGCCTACAATCAAATCCTGATCGATGGATTGCTGGCCAAATTCATTTTCAACCAAAGCCAGTTTAAGGTGCTGGTGATTGCGGATGACTTCGTTGATAAAGGTGGTCTTTCCGGCTCCAAGAAAGCCGGTGACAATGACGACGGGTATTTTTTTATCTAGTTTCAAGTTTCGAGTTTAAAGTTTCAAGTTTCGGGTTTCGGGTTTCAAGTTTCAAGTTTCGAGTTTCGGGTTTCGGGTTTCAAGTTGTCCAACCACTGGCGCTAGCTTTGAGGATTAAGCGACAAGCTGTAAATTCCAAATTCAAGGTTTAAGTCTGTTTCGCCTGTTTCTTCCATGCCTTGCGGCGCATTTTCCACTCCTTGAGGTGCTTTCTGTATTCCTTAGCCTGCTTGCCACGTTCCTTCACGTGCTTTTCGCTTTCCTCAGAGTGATTCATATGTTCCTTAGCGTGCTTTTTGCTTTCCTCAACGTGCTTTATATGTTCCTCAACATGTTTTTAAGCTTCCTCCGCAAGCATGCAGTTTTCCTCAGGCTGTGTTTTTTCCTCCTCACCACGCCCGTCCTACTTTCTCTCTAATCGTTAATGCTCATTCGGGCAAAGGGAACGGCATCCTGGGCGGCAAACTGTCCTTTCTTGAATTTGTAGTAGCCTGTAATGGCAATCATGGCGGCATTGTCCATGGTGAAGGCAAACTTGGGAATAAACAGGTTCCATTTGCGTTTTTCGGCTTCGGCTTTCAGGGCATTTTGCAAACCCGAGTTAGCCGACACCCCTCCGCCAACCGTTATTTCTTTAATGCCGGTTTGCTTGGCCGCTTTCACCAGCTTATCCATCAAAATATCGATGATTGTTTTTTGCAGTGAAGCACACAAGTCGGCCTGGTTTTCTTCAATAAAGTTTTCGTTTTCCTTGATTTGGTCGCGCAGGAAATACAAAAAGCTTGTTTTCAGTCCGCTAAAGCTGTAGTCCAGATCCTTGATGCGCGGCTTTGAAAATTCGAATGCGTTAGGGTTTCCCTCCTTGGCCAGTTTGTCAATTAGCGGGCCTCCGGGGTAGGGCATGCCCATCACCTTGGCGCACTTGTCGAATGCTTCGCCGGCCGCGTCGTCAATAGTTTGGCCAATCACCTCCATTTCCAGATGATCCCTGACAATAATGATCTGCGAATTTCCTCCGGACACCAGCAAATTGAGGTGTGGAAATCGGGGTTCGCGAAATTCAACGCCTTCTTCCTGAATGAAGTGAGCCAAAACATGCCCCTGCAGGTGGTTGATTTCAATCATAGGAACTCCGGCAGCCAGCGAAAAGCCCTTGGCAAACGAGCTTCCAACCAAAAGCGAACCCAGCAAACCCGGGCCACGGGTGTAAGCTACAGCCGAAATTTCGTCGCGGCTGATTCCGGCCTGCTTAATCGCTTGGTCGACCACCGGCACAATGTTTTGCTGGTGTGCCCGCGAAGCCAGCTCGGGTACAACGCCGCCGTAGGCCTCGTGAACTTTTTGGCTGGCTATAATATTCGACAGCAGAACACCGTTCCGAATGATAGCGGCTGAGGTGTCGTCGCACGATGACTCAATCCCTAAAATGATGATATCTTTTTTGTTATTCATGAAAACCAATTTTCAGCGAAGAATTCAATTATTTTAATTGTTGAACCTAACGATTTACGTGGAATTTAGTTTATTTTGTTTTCAAATTGCCGAGGGACAAAAATATCAAAAAATCGATTAAAATAGTATTGTGGGGTTTCGGGATCCTGGTCATCCTGATGCTGGGAGCTTATGTGGCTTTCCAGTCAAGTGTCGTCCAAACTTTTTTGGTCAGGCAGATCGCCAATAACCTGTCGGAGCGGCTGAATACGAGGATAAGCTTGAAAAGCGTGGATATTCGCTTTTTCAATCAGCTTATTTTAAATGAATTTTTGATTGAAGATCAGCAGCAGGACACTTTGTTTTATGTGGGTCGAATGGCCGCATCGATTGATGATTTGAGTGTGAAGCGAAAAATGATCAACTTGTCGTCGCTCGATATGGAACAGACCAAACTCTTTGTTTCGCTCACCGAGGAGAATTTGCCCAATTACAAGTTTATTTTCGATGCGCTGCGCTCCAACAAGCAACAAGGCAGCTGGGATTTTATTTGCCAGAATTTTCTTTTTAGCGATACCCGTTTGGGGTATTCATACTATAAAACAGAGGAGCCGCGAACCATTGACCTGTATGATGTTCATTTAGATGTGAGTGATTTTGTGTTGCACCACGATTCCTTGTCGTTTAGCATCAACAACATGAGTTTGGACGACCGCAGGGCCTTTCGACTGAGTTCGTTAAGTACAAAGCTTGTTTCATCCAATCATATGGTAAAACTCCAAAATCTTCGGGTGGCCACGCCACATTCGGCTATTGTCAATGCCGATGTGACCATTGATCAGTCCGAAATGCACGAGGGTAAGGATTTTTCCTCATTAAAACTGGATATCGATTTAAAGGAAACGGTTTTGGATTTTGTGGACCTGGGGCAGCTGGTGCCTTCAGTGCGGGGAATGGATTTGAAAATGGACCTCTCGGGCCGGGTCTATGGAAGCATTGCTGATTTGAAAGCCAAAGATTTGCAAATGAGCATTGGCGAGAATACCCGTTTGGTTTGCGATTTTTATACCAATGGCCTGCCCGATTTAGATCAAACCTACATTTCGCTCGATTTGAAAAGCTCGACAGCCGATTTTAAGGATTTGAGTCAGATTAAATTACCCCATTCATCACAATCGGATTACTTGCAGTTTTCACCGCTTTTGCACGATGCAGGGGTTGTTCATTACGAAGGAAATTTTACTGGTTTTTTGAGTGATTTTGTTGCCTACGGAACGGTTCGATCCAATTTTGGCGAAATAAGAACCGACCTTTCTTTTGTGCCCCTGCAAGGAAACCGGCTAAAAGTCAATGGGAGTTTAAAGACGGTTAATTTCGAGTTGGGTGAGTTTACGCAATACGATAAGTTCGAACAGATTACCTTTAACGGGAAGGTCAACGGGTCGTTTCATAAAGTTCGCCGGGCGTTTAATGTTGCGGTTGAGGGCGTTGCCGATAGCCTGATTTTTAATGACTACAAATTTAAGAACCTGACACTTGACGGCACGGTTCAGGATCGAAAATTTGAAGGGAATTTGACGGTTCATGATCCGAATCTCGAAGCTGGCTTTGTTGGGAAACTGGATTTCAATGCCGCTGTTCCGGAATTCGATTTCGAACTGAACCTGGATCATGCCAACCTCGTTGCCCTCAATCTTGATCACAGCTATGACAAGTCGTTGCTTTCGATGATGTTGAACGCCAATTTTACCGGAAACAGCATCGATAACCTGGATGGAAATATTCAGGTTGCTGAAGGACAATACGTCAATGAGTACGATACGCTGGATCTGAATAGTTTAAGTGTGAGTACGTATTATGATGACGTAGCACACCTTCGGGTTCGCTCCGATTTTGCTGATGCCCATATCGCCGGAAACTATTCGTTCCTGACACTGGGCGGAAGTTTTAAAAATCTGATTCATCGCTATTTGCCGTCTTCAGGAATTGAGCTTAACGAGGGAATGACCATGAACCAGTTCAATTTTGAGGTGATGGTGAAAGATATGGAGCCAATTACACGAACGCTGATTCCGGAGTTATATGTAGGGCCGGCGGAGATTAATGGCCGTTTCGACGATGAGGAACTGACCCTTGATTTGGTTGCCAATATTCCGAGAATGGAGTATCGCGGCCTGGTGTTCAATGGCTATTCGTTGTCGGTTCACACCAACGACAAAATTGAGTTGAAGAATCGGCTGGAAGAACTTCAACTTAACGAAAGCCAAAGTATTTTCAACCTGGCCATTTTGGCCGATGCTGCCGATGACCGGCTGAATTCGAAATTGGTGTGGAACAATTTTCATACGCAAACCTACAGCGGCGAATTGGAGACCCAAGTCGATTTCTTGAAGACAGGTTATGACCGTACCCACGTTGAAATGGAGATTTTACCATCGCGGATTTACCTCGCTGATACCCTCTGGACTGTTCATCCTTCGCAGATTACGATTGATTCAACCAGAATAGCCGTAGATAACTTCCAAATTTCGAACAAAAACCAGCAGTTTACTTTGGATGGCGTGGTGTCGAAAGACAACAGCGATCGGTTGAATTTGACGGTGAATGACTTGAACTTGGGACACTTGAACTCGCTGGCCCGAAAGAATATTGAAGTAAAAGGTATTTTGAATGGCTCGGCCAGTGTGTTTGATGTTTATGAACGCGCCTTGTTTTTATCGGATTTGAGAATCGGCGATTTGAGCTTTCGAGATCATGAAATTGGTGACCTCAGCATTGTTAGTAAATGGGATCGGCAGTCGGAGGAAATTCAATCTGAATTGCAGATTGACAGCAGAAATCACCAGGCTTTCTATGCTTATGGCACGTATACGCCGGCCAACGATTCGATTGATTTTTTTGCCAGTTTGAATGATTTGTCCCTGACCATCTTGCAGCCCGTGTTGCAAAATAGTTTTCAGAATATACGTGGCCGTGGAACCGGCGATGTGTGGATTCATGGAAACTCAGAGAAGATATTGCTTGATGGTGATGTGCTCGGATTGGATGCCGGGTTGGCGATGAAGGCACTTCAGGTCGATTATTATTTTAGCGATACCATTAGTTTTCGCTCCGACTCCATTGTGTTTGACCAAATTCAAATTACCGATTATCAGGGAAACAAAGGTGTTTTTGACGGCTCCATCCGGCATCATAACTTTCAGGACATGCGCTATGACCTGAGTTTACGCACTTCGCGTTTGATGGCGATGAATACGACCGCCAGAGATAACGAACGGTTTTACGGTAAAGCCTTCGCCCGCGGAGTCCTGCAAATCAACGGGCGCGGGAAGGATGTCAATCTAACATCGACAGCAACCAGCTTGAATGGTACCGCCATCAATATTTCGTTGGATTATGAAGCAGAAGCGCAGGAATATGATTTCATTCATTTTGTGAATAGCGACACGCAGGATGCCGAATCGCAGGATCGGAGAGCGCGACCCGATAAATCGAATGTTAAGATGAATTTCGATTTTGACGTGACGCCCGATGCACTTGTCCAGCTGATTTATAATTCGCAGATTGGCGATATGATTCGATCGCGGGGAACAGGCGATTTGCAGGTTCGGATTGACCCGGATTTCAATATTACCATGTTTGGAGAGTATCGGGTAGAACAGGGCGACTACTTGTTCACCCTTCAAAATGTAATCAATAAGAAGTTTGAAATTGCCAGCGGAGGAACAATCCGGTGGAATGGTGATCCGTATGATGCCACGATCGACTTGGAAGCTATTTATCGGTTAAAGGCTTCGTTAACCGAGCTGTTTCCCAATTCGGTTGAAGATATTGACTATTCGCAGCGCATTCCGGTGACTTGCGAAATCTTTCTGACTGAAAACCTGAATAATCCGTCAATCGCTTTCGATATTAATTTTCCAACAGCGGAGGATCGGATTAAAGATCAGGTACAACAATTTGTCAGTACCGAAGAGGAGATGAACCGGCAAATTCTGTCGCTTTTGGTTTTGGGGCGTTTTTACACGCCCGAATACCTTCGTGGTTCTTACCAGGCTTCCAATTCCAATGTGGTTGGCTCAACAGCCAGCGAGCTATTCTCCAATCAGTTGAGCAACTGGCTTTCGCAAATCAGCAACGATTTCGACATTGGGGTGAATTACCGGCCCGGAAATCAAATGTCGGACGATGAGATTGAGTTGGCTTTGAGTACGCAAATTTTTAACGACCGGGTCACCCTCAATGGAAACATTGGCAACAACAGCGCAACGAATACGGCCCGATCGAACAATAACAACATTGTTGGCGATTTTGATTTGAACGTAAAACTGACCAACAATGGTAAGCTTCAACTGAAAGCCTATAACCGTTCAAATAACAACCTGATTTATGAAACTTCGCCTTATACTCAGGGTATTGGTATTTCGTACCGCGAAAACTATGATAATTTCAATGAGCTCTGGAATAAAATGAAGCGATTGTTTGGTATCCGGGACGAGGAATGAGGCATGAAAGTTGTATCTTAGCTGCCGGTCAGAACAGAGATTCTGATGTTGCTTTGTGGAGTAGCAACTTTGTAAATATTCATTATTTTTGAGGGGTGTAATAAATGCTTTTATACCTCGTTTTTTATGTGTTCCTCTAAATAGAAATTTATGTTTGGATATATTTTTTTGCAAGTTTCAGGTGCAGCTGCCGATAGTCTTGATGTGATGGCAGAGTCAGCAGGACAAGACGGGATTGTTACCCGCTTTTTTGATTTGGCGCTAAAAGGTGGCTGGATTATGATACCGATTTTGGTGCTTTCATTGATTGCGGTGTTCATTTTTTTCGACCGGTATTTTGCCGTTAAAAAGGCCGGAAAGGTCGACGATACATTACTTGAACGCGTGAAAGATTACATTTCGCAGGGCAACATCGAAGCTGCTTTGTCGCTGGCTCGTTCGCAGGACAACCCAACGGCCCGCATGATTCAGAAAGGGATCAGCCGGATTGGACGTCCAATGACCGATGTCAATTCCGCGATTGAAACGGTTGGAAACCTCGAAATTGCCAAGCTCGAAAAAGGACTGCCGGTATTGGCCAGCGTGGCGGGCGGTGCGCCTATGATCGGTTTCCTTGGAACTGTAATCGGAATGATCCAGGCATTTTACGACATGGCAAACGCCGGTAGTAATATCGACGTCACCCTACTGTCATCAGGTATTTATCAGGCTATGGTTACAACAGTTGCTGGATTGACCGTTGGTATCATCGCTTATTTTGCCTACAATATTTTGGTTGCCAATGTTGAGAAGGTAATCTTTAAAATGGAAGCAGCAACTTCCGAATTTCTTGATCTTTTAAATGAACCAGCAAGATAATCGCAATGGCCCTAAAACGAAGAAATAAAGTTGATGCCAGTTTCAGCATGTCCTCCATGACTGACATTGTGTTTTTGTTGCTGATTTTCTTTATGGTGACTTCCACTTTAATTGCTCCCAATGCATTGAAACTTCTGTTGCCCCAAAGTAACAATCAAACGGCTGCAAAACCGATGACCACGGTTTCAATCACAGCTGATTTGAAGTATTTTGTCAATACTGGCGGCGAAGTTGAACGTGTCGCATTTCACGAAATAGAACCTGCGCTGCAATTGGCTGTTGGCGACAATCCGGAGGCTTATGTGTCGTTGCATGCTGATAAGTCAGTTCCGATTGAGCAAGTTGTTAAAGTGATGAATATTGCCAAACGGAATAAATATAAAATGATTTTGGCCACCGCGCCGGAAGGACGTTAATGAGTTACCTTGCAGAACATAGAAAGGGATTTGTCGGGACAATTATTTTTCACGTGATTGTTCTGGTTTTGCTCTTGTTGTTTGGATTTTTCACCCCACTTCCATTGCCGGGCGAAGAAGGAATTCTTGTCAACTTTGGCAATTCCGAACAAGGCAGTGGACCGCAGGAACCTGCACCCAGCCGCCAAACTTCTCCACCTGTTGTTCAAGAGAAAAAAGAGGTTACTCCACCGCCTGTTACGCCACCACCGCCCACTCCGGCAGCCTCGCAGCCCGAGGTGAAGGAGGAAGTGATGACCCAGGATTTTGAGGAAACCGTGGCGATTGATGCAGCCAAAAAGAAGCAGGCCGAAGAAAAAAAGCGTTTGCAGGAGCAGGAAAATAAAAAAAGGCAAGAAGAGCTTGAGCGGCAGCGAAAAATAGAACAAGAAGCGCAACGTCAAGTTGAACTCGAGCGTCAGCGCCAGGCCGAGTTGGAACGCCAGCGACTGGCCGAAGAGGCTGAACGCCAGCGAAAAGCAGAAGAGGAACGCAAGCGTAAGGAAGCTGAACAACAAAAAATTGCGGAGATTAATAATCGGGCATCGAATGCGTTTGGTGCAGGTGGCGCCGGAACGAGCGATTCTGAAAGCACCGGGCAGGGAGTTACTTCCTCTGGAGGAAACCAGGGTTCGCCCAATGGTTCGGCCAACTCCAATAATTATATGGATGGAGGCGGACAAGGAGATGGGATTTCATATGATTTGGGTGGGCGCTTACCCATAAATCGAATTGAACCTAATCACCCAGGCGAAGAAGAAGGTAAAGTTGTTGTGACGATTCGGGTTGACAAATCTGGCAGAGTTATTAGTGCAGAAGCGATAGCGCGTGGATCTACAATTTCCAGTGCTCATTATTGGAAAGCTGCCGAAGAAGCTGCAAGGAAAACCCGTTTTGAAGAAGGTCCCTCAGCTGAGGCCGTTCAGCGGGGGACCATTGTTTACAATTTCCGATTGAAATAAAAACGAGTCTTATTCTTTCCAGATTTTCCAAGCTTTTTCGGCTTGCAGGTGAAGCATTTCCAATCCATTTTTAGTTGCTGCCCCCTTCGATTTCCCTTTTTTCATAAATAAGGTTTCTTCCGGATTGTAAACCAGATCGTAAAGAACGTGATCGGACGTTAGAAACTCATAAGGAATTGCGGGGCAGTTGTCGACTTTGGGATAAGTGCCGAGTGGAGTCGCGTTGATAATAATCAGATGCTCTTTTAGTATCCGTTCATCAATTTGATGATAACTCAACTCATTTGGCGCCAATTCGTTTTTTGTTGTTGCAGAAATGAAATCGATTTTGTGTTTGTTCAGCACATATTTGATTGCTTTTGATGCGCCACCTGTACCCAGAATCAAGGCCTTTTGATGTTTGGTTGTCAACATCGGTAATATCGAATGCTCAAAACCGTAGCAGTCGGTGTTGTATCCTTTTAGTTTGATCTGGTTGTTGTCGTGGATTATTTTTATGGTATTCACTGCCCCGACTTCTGCCGCCTGTTCATCGATTTCGTCAAGAAAAGGGATGATGGCCTGTTTGTACGGAATGGTACAATTCAGACCGGCAATGTGATCGTTCGTTTGGAAAATAGCCGGAAAATCGTCGATCTGGTCCAGTTCAAAATTCAGGTATTCGCGATTCGTCAATCCTTCCTTTTCAAACTTATTCTGAAAAAATCCCTTCGAAAAAGAATACCCCAGTCGATATCCAATTAGTCCGTATGTTTTCATCTCTGTAAGCGCTTCGATATTCCTTCAACAATAAAAATAAGAGCAAATCCGGCAATGGCCAGACTGACAGCACCTAGCAGTTGCGGCGAATGACCGGTTATTGCTTCGTAGTTTGCAGGCAAAACGTTTTGTTCCAAAAGCGGTTTCACTTCCCCATGGCGGTCGATAAAAGTCTCAATCACTTCTTTCCATGGCCACACTTTGTTTAGCGAGCCAATCATGAAACCGGCCAGCAAGGCAATGGTTAAGTCATAAAAGCGCTTTAGCAGCCAGCTGAGTAAGTTCGAGAACAACACAATCCCGATAGCGGCACCAGTCATAAATACCGCAATAACTGGCAGGTTGAAGCTCGAAACAGCACCCAGAATAAATTTGTACATGCCAAGAAGCACCAAAATAAAGCTACCCGAGATGCCCGGTAAAATCATGGCGCAGATCGCGATAGAACCAGATAAAAAAACAAAGATGTAACTGGTGTGCGCTTCAGCCGGAGTAATTACAGTGATAAAATAAGCAATCACAGCACCTGCAACAAGCGCAAAAATAGTCGCCGTATTCCAGTGGCCAATATCCTTTCCAACATAAATCGCAGAAGCTACGATCAATCCAAAGAAGAAAGACCAGATTAATATAGGATGATGATTGAGTAAGTACTCCAATCCTTTGGCCAACGATAATATGCTAATGCCGATGCCAAGCACAACGGCGAATAAGAAATTGCCATTTATTTCATTCCAGAAAGCTTTGAATTTACCGGTGAAAAATAATTTCAACGAGTTGAAGTTGACGGATTTTATCGAGTTAATTAGTTCCTGGTAAATTCCGGTGATAAAAGCAATGGTTCCTCCGGAAACCCCGGGAACAACATCGGCAGCGCCCATGCCCATTCCTTTCAATGTGAGCAAGAAATATTCTTTTAATGTTCGGTTCATATTCGTTTTTTTGATGAAAAGCAAAAATAGGTCAGGAATTAGGAAATTGAAAGCGCTGATGAATTTTTTAATTGAATTTGACTTTAATAAAATATCGGTCAGTTTGAGACTACGATTTGAGCAGGTTGACCGTATGACAGGCTACAACAGC
Organism: Sunxiuqinia dokdonensis; assembly: GCF_001270965.1. Taxonomy (GTDB): domain Bacteria; phylum Bacteroidota; class Bacteroidia; order Bacteroidales; family Prolixibacteraceae; genus Sunxiuqinia; species Sunxiuqinia dokdonensis. Next base: position 26,597 of record NZ_LGIA01000148.1, read on the forward strand.
AGCGGTTTCGGTTCTCAAGCGGCTTTGGCCCAAGCTAACCGGGATCAATCCGTTCCGGATGGCTATTTCAATTTCCTCTTCGGAGAAATCGCCTTCAGGGCCAATCAGAATTAAGTTGGATTGACTGGAGGCCAATTCATTCTTGAGTTCCCGCTTGTCCTGGTCATAGCAATGCGCGATAAAACGCTTGCCGTCCCAGTCCGATTCAAGTACTTTTTTTAGCGGAGTTAGTGGGTTTAATTTTGGCAAGTAAGCTTTTAACGACTGTTTCATGGCTGAAATAATTACCTTCTCAAGCCGTTCGGTTTTTATCACTTTTCGTTCCGAATGATCACATAAGATTGGTGTAATTTCGTCCACTCCAATTTCTGTGGCTTTTTCAAGAAACCATTCAAAACGATCAATATTCTTTGTTGGTGCTACCGCCAGATGGATGTAGTGATTTCGTTTGTTGAACCCGCTCACCGTTTTTGTGACTTCAATTCCACACCTTTTTGGATGCGCATCGACTATTTGAGCCTCAAAAAAGTTTCCTTTGCCGTCAACCAATTCGATTTTGTCGCCATTCGCAAGTCGCAAAACACGAACAGCATGTTTTGATTCTGTTTCGTCGAGGTAGAAAATTGGGCCGGTGATGCCTGGCGTATAAAATAGCTGCATAAGAATTGTTTTTACAAAAATAGTCAATCACAGTTCGGCAGAAAGAAACAGCACAAAATATAAATCCCCGGAATTTCAAATCTGATTTTCCGGGGAGAAAGCTAGGTTGTCAATATTTTAAACACCATGCTATTTTAGCATTCTGGGTGTGAGGTGGAATGCCAAATCTCCACCTCGCGCGGAAACCTCTTTCCAACTTTCAACATCAAAATCAACCGCGACAGTTGAACAGGTCGGCATATCACTGTTGAATAACTTAACTAGATTATTGGTAAGATGATAAACCAGCGGGTTGTGACCAAAAACAAAAACAGTTTGTACTTCCTCTGAAATTTCACGCAAAAGATCAACAAATTCCTGGGTAGTCATTCCCTCATATAAATCTTCCTCTATTTGGATTGAATGAATTGAATAACGAAAATTCTCAGCATAAATTTCAGCTGTTTTTAAAGCCCTTTTGGCAGGACTTGAAATAATAAGATCAGCTTTAATCCCATCGCCGATTAATTTTAAACTAATCTGGTTCGCATCATTTTTACCCCGATCCCGTAGCTTTCTGTTAAAATCATCATCATAACCATATGGCACCGCTTTCGCATGGCGAACAATCACAACTCTTTTCATTTGATCAGTATTTCTATGTTAGAATTAATTTTAAAACTGAGATGTCAATTAAAAGTTCGGTATAAAGAAACAATTATTCAGGCAAAATTACCCTATTTTCGTAGCTCAAGCGCTAATAAAATTTATTGATGAAGAGGATTGGATTGCTATCAGATACCCATGGCACCCTAAGCGAACGAATCATTCGTTTTTTTAAAGAAGTAGACGAAATTTGGCATGCCGGTGATATTGGTACAGAAGAAGTAGCAGATAAACTACTGAGCCTAAAACCACTTCGTGCAGTTTATGGAAACATTGACGGACATGTTTTGCGCCGCATGTATCCTGAGAATGTTCGTTTTTTTTGTGAAGAAGTTGATGTGCTTATGACCCATATTGGAGGCTACCCCGGACGATATGACCCACGAATAAAAAAAATGATCTACTCCAGTCCGCCCCAGCTTTTTATTTCTGGTCATTCACATATTCTTAAAATAATACACGATAAGAAAATCAATTGCTTGCATATCAATCCGGGAGCGGCAGGAAATAATGGATTTCATCATGTTTGTACCGCCGTACGATTCAAAATTGACGGCGGTAATATCAAAGATTTGGAAGTTTTGGAATTTGAGCGAGCAAAGTTAAAAATAGAATGATTGATCTATAATTGTAGAATATAGAATAAATGATTAATAAATTGCAAATATAGAATAATGTAGCTATTTTTGGGCTATGGAAAAGATTGCCGTTATATCAGCAGACATTATAAATTCTTCAAAGTTTGAAGAACATGCATTTATTGATACGATGCACGTACTTGAAGAACCGGCCGGAAATTATTTGGTTAATCGCGGAGAACCCGTATTATCGAGCCGAGGAGACAGCTTTCAGTTGATGACAGCAGAGATCCGAAATTCATTTTTCAAAGCCATTTTTCTGAAATCATATTTCAAAAAAAAGCAAGTAGGCTTAAAGGATAAAAAAGGAAAAGGTACCATTGATATTCGAATTTCCCTGGCCGTTGGCCTGTCGAAAACAATCCCCGAAAACATTGGGAAAACGATGGAGGAACCATTTGTACTTTCCGGCAGGGCGCTTGATCAGATGAAAAGGAAAAAACAAACATTTGTTATAACCACCAGCCACGAGGAATACAATAAAGAGCTTGAATTGTCTTGTGCTTTTTTGGACAACCTTTTTGATGGCTGGACACTGGCACAGGCTGAGGTTATTTATTATCTTGTTCAGGGTTTTAAGCAAACAGAAATTGCAGGCTTGTTGAATTTGTCGCAACCGTCGGTTAGCAGCCGAATTCAGCTCGCCCGATGGAGTTTAATCGAGAAAATGAATACTCGTTTTCTTCAAATTATCGAGAAAATATAATGGCAATGATTTTATTTATCAGACTATTAATCGCTCATTTACTTGCCGATTTTTTGTTGCAACCCGGGTCGTGGGTGAAAGATAAAAATGAGCACGGAATTAAATCACTAAAATTATTTTTGCATGTATTGGTGGTTACGGCCGTATCTGTAGTTTTCACGCTCGACTATTTTTCGTGGCAAATTCCCGTGTTCATATTCTTGTTTCACTACCTGATTGATTTAGCCAAAATTTATTTCATGCCACCTAAAATTAACCAACTGGTTTGGTTTTTGACAGACCAGTTCTTTCATATCCTTGCTATTGGTGCTATTATTGCCATCGTTGGTGGATACTCCGTCCAGTGGTGGGCAACATGTGCAAGTTTAGTTTCAACTCCCGAGTTTCTTGTTGTGTTGCTTGCCTATCTTTTTATTATCTGGCCATCTATGATTATCGTTAATCTGGCAACAAAGCGTTGGCAGATTCAAATTAAACAGCATGTAGAGCCAGGTTTGCAAAATGCCGGAAAGTGGATCGGAATTCTGGAACGTGTTCTGGTGCTGACTTTCGTACTAACGGCACAATTTCAAGCCATTGGATTTTTAATTGCAGCCAAATCCATTCTGCGAATTTCCGTTAAAAGCGAAGATAGTGCCCGGCTAATATCGGAGTACGTGTTGATTGGCACCTTTATCAGTTTTACCCTCGCTATTTTAACCGGACTCCTTGCAAACTCCGTGTTCTAGTTTATCTAAATCGAACTACTTTTGAAAGGCGCAGGCAATCCATTTATTCCGTTCCTTTATTTCGATTTTTGTCAGCAACAATTCCGAAGCTCGTCCTAGAATGTCTTCCAAATCATTTTCGTAGAACCCACTAACGATTAATAATCCACCTTCGTCCAAAACCGAGGTATATCTTTCAATATCCTGAAGGATGATGTTTTTTTGAATGTTTGCCAGAATTACATCAAATCTTTGCAGTTGTAACAGCTTCACGTCACCGATAGAAGCCGTGAGATTGCTGATCCTGTTCAGGCGCGAATTTTCCACGGTTGCTTCATACGACCAATTATCGATATCAATAGCCGTAACACTTTTGGCCCCTAGCATCGACGCATAGATTCCCAGAATTCCTGTGCCACAACCCATATCCAGCACCGTTTGTCCTTCCAGATTGAGTTCCGAAAGATGTTCCATCATCAGGCTGGTGGTTTCGTGGTTGCCAGTTCCAAAGGCCATATTCGGCTCAATTACAATTTCGTACTGAGCTTTGGGATATTCTTGATGAAACGGCGCACGAATCAACACCTGGTTATTGATCAGCAGAGGTTGAAAATAGTTTTTTTCCCATTCTTCGTTCCAGTTGATGTCTGGCATTTCTTCCTTCGAAAAATCAACTTGAAACGGAACATCGGCAAGACAAGCGCTAATATCACGAGTTGCCACTTTGTCAACAGGAAAAAAGGCGTCCACCGTATCCTCCGTTTCATCAAAACTTTCAAAATCGAGCTGTGAAAGGTAAGCGATTAAAATTTCGCGGTTGGTTTCGTTATCTGGCAATAGCCTGAATGTGGCTTTTGTGTACTTCATTTTTTCTTTCAAAAATAAAAAAAGCCACCCGGCAAAAACCAGATGGCCCAATTCATAGTTCGTTTTATCGTCTTACTAATATGCGTTAATGATAGCCAGAAAATCTTCAGCTTTTAACGATGCACCACCAATGAGTCCGCCATCGATGTCAGGATTGGCAAAAAGTTCGTTGGCGTTTTTCGGGCTGCAGCTTCCACCATACAGAATTGAAGTTTCTTCGGCAACCGCAGCGCCAAACTTGTCAGCAATTAATCCGCGAATGAAAGCCAGCATTTCCTGAGCTTGCTCCGAACTTGCAGTTACACCAGTTCCAATGGCCCAAATTGGTTCGTAAGCAATGATGATTTTTGAAAAATCTTCAGTAGAAAGATTAAAAACCGTTTCCTCCAATTGGGTTTTTACAAAGTCGTTTTGAGTTCCGGCTTCACGAATATCTAAAGCTTCGCCACAGCAATATATTGGCGTTAAGCCATTTTCCAGTGCCAGTGCCACTTTTTTATTCAGAATTTCGCTGGTTTCACCGTAGTATTCGCGTCTTTCAGAGTGGCCTAATATTACATATTCGGCACCTGTTGATTTGACCATCGCTGCTGAAACTTCGCCGGTAAACGCACCTTTAGCCTCGGCCGCACAGTTTTGCGACGACACACCAATCCTGCTCGTGTCAACTGCATTAACTACGCTGGTAATGTGCGTAAATGGCGTTCCAAGCACAACTACAACATCTTTGGCACCTTCTTTAGCTACCAATTCGTTTACAGCTTTCGCCAATTCAACACCTTCCTGAATGGTTGTATTACATTTCCAGTTACCGGCAACAACTTTTTTTCTCATTTTTTTATTTTTTTGATGGATAGTGATTCAATATTTCTGTGCAAAATTAAGAAAAAGGAAATCAACGCAGCTATATATTCAATCGTTGATTTAGAATTTAACTTTTGGTTAAACCGGTTTTTCTGTGTTGAAATGATTCGTCGAACGTATGCAAGTTGAAGATTATTTTAGTTGATATTTAATCAGTTGTAAAGAAGCCCGGAGAACTGGTTTTTAATAAAACTAAAGTGAGTTTTCGAAGCCAGCACGATATCCATTATGTGTTTTTCAACAGGTTTAGCTCAGTTCTGAATTCAGATTGTATTCTTTTACATCATAGTAAGGGGTTTATTATCAGCCTGTATTATTTTTTGTTTTTTATTGAAGGGGAGGGCCTGTCAAAATGAACAAATCAAAGTTTTAAATATTTCAGTATTTTTAGCCGCTGAACAAAATTTTAGAGATATGGACCGTCTTTTTGTTCTGTTGGGGAGCGAATTTAGTTATCAGAAATTTCTTCCTTTAATGAATGATTTGCAAGAGATAAACTTCTCGTGTTTTAGTAGCTATGATCTGGTTGTAAAAGCCATTGCTCATACTACTCCAACTGCGATTTTGATTCATGCGTCTGATTATTTTCAGATTATTTCGGGTTCAAAACAGAATGATATAAACGCTTTGGATGTTCCAAAAATTATTGTGGGCGGAACAACAAACCCTGATATTCTATCAGGTGCGCAAACGCACTTTTTGCCTGAGAGTTTTACTGATGCCCGGTTTCTTTCCTTGTTCAATGATGAGATTTTGAAAAGGCCGGTTGCGGTCCATTCAGCAAAAATTCTTGATTTAATCATTCATCACATTCCCATTGCCCTTTTCTGGAAAGATAAAAATTTGAATTACCTGGGCTGTGACCAGATATTTTGTAACGATCGGGGTTTTAGTAGTCCGGCCGATGTGGTTGGCCTCACCGATTTTGATTTGTATCCCGCTGATGTAGCTGCAAACAACAGGAACATGGATAAAGAGGTCATCCGGTCGGGCAGGCCGTTGTTGAATTACGAAGACGAGGAGGTTACTGCGAGTGGCGATGTTGATATTTTGCGTAAAAGTAAAATTCCGGTGAAAGATTCTACTGGAGAAGTGATTGCGGTTATGGGGCTGTACGAGCGGATTACCGATCAGGTTCAAATTCAAAAGAGCTTAAAGGATGAACAGCATTTCTTGCAAATGTTGATGGATAATATTCCGGATACAATTTATTTTAAAGATCGGGATTCGAATTTTCTCAGGATCAACAAATCTCAGGCACAGACCATTGGGTTGAATGATCCGGAGGCTGCCACTGGGAAATCGGATTTCGACTTTTTCGATATGGATCATGCCCGGCAAGCTTTTTTAGACGAGCAGGAGCTCATGAAAAATGGAAAACCGTTGATCAATAAGTTGGAGTATATTAAAACGGCCACTGGACATCGGTATGTTACTGCATCCAAAATTCCTTTGAAAGACGAAACCGGTGCCTGCATCGGTTTGGTTGGACTTAGCCGCGACGTGACTGCGGAACATTTATTCAAACAAGAACTCAGGCATGAGCAAGAGCTTTTGAAGTCACTGATGGATAATATTCCAGACAGGATTTATTTTAAAGACACGCAGTCTCGATTTGTTAGAATTAATAAAGCCCATTTTACATCGTTTGGAATCGAAGATGAACAGGAAATTATAGGGAAAACCGATTTTGACTTTTTCCCGAAGGAGATTGCAGAGGATTTGTACGCACGGGAAAGAGCTGTTCTTAAAACCGGGATCCCGCAAATTAACGACATTGAGAAGACAATTAATCCGGATGGTTCTACCGTGTGGTCTTCTGTTACAAAAGTGCCAATTAGGAACGACCAAGGAGAGGTAATAGGGCTTGTCGGCATATCGCGTGACGTTACCAAAGAGGAATTGGCCAGGCAAGAGTTAAATCGAGCCAAGGAAAAGGCCGAATATGCCAATCGAGCCAAGAGCCTGTTTTTGGCCAATATGTCACATGAGATCAGAACGCCAATGAACGGAGTGATTGGCATGGCCGACATTTTAAAACGCACCGATCTTGTTCCTTTCCAACGAGACTATTTGGACGTTATCATTAAATCAGGGCAAACCCTGCTGTCGATTATTAATGATATTTTGGATTTTTCAAAAATCGAATCCGGGAAAATGGAGTTGGAGTTTGCTCCTGTAAATATTCGCACCGTTGTTGAAGAGGTGGCCGATGTGCAGATTATCCAGGCCAATGAAAAATCACTCGACTTTTTAACCTATGTTGACCCGAATATTCCCGAATATATTTCTGGAGATTATGTGCGATTGAAGCAAGTCATTACGAACCTATCCAACAATGCGGTCAAGTTTACGGCCAAAGGAGAGGTGTGCGTATCGGCTGAATTGGTTCAGACAATAGGTGACGAGCACGAGTTGCTGTTTGCCGTCAAGGATTCTGGGATCGGCATCCCCAAAGTTCATCAGGACAAATTATTTCAGTCGTTTAGCCAGGTCGACAGTTCCACTACCCGGAAGTTTGGCGGTACTGGATTGGGCTTGGCGATTTGCCAGAAACTGGTGGCGGCCATGGGCGGAAAAATCGAACTAAAAAGCGAAGCGGGTCAGGGAGCTGAATTTTCATTTCGCTTGAAATTTAAAGAAACAAAAGGCAAGAATAATTCCTTTAGGCTGAAAAGTGTTTCATTCGAAAACTTACACGCCTTGGTTGTTGATGATAACAAGACGAACCGAAACATTTTCAGGGAATATCTTGAAAGTTGGAAAGTGAATGTTCATGAGGCATCTGGCGGTGACGAAGCGTTGGCCGAAATTGCCAGGTTGAGGGACAAGGGCATTTCGCTTGATTTTGCGCTGTTGGATTTTCAAATGGCCGAGATGGATGGTATTGAGCTGGCCCGAAGGTTCAGAGAAATTTGTGATCTCAAATCACTTCGAATAATTATGGTTTCATCAGTCACCGATGCCATTAACCGCAACGATTTATCAGGATCTGATTTTGATTTTTACCTGAACAAACCAGTGAAGTTGCAACAGCTGTACCAAGTTATTGCTTCGGTGATGGGTAAACCCAAAAGTAAGGAGAAAATACATCAGGAGATTGAAGTGCTGAAGTCCGATTTACAGCACAAGCGGATTCTGATTGTTGAAGACAACCCGGTGAATATGAAAGTAGCCTTGCATTCGATCGATGGAATTTGCCCTAATATTACTTTGGCCTATGACGGAAAACAAGCTGTTGAAGAGTTTCAGAAGGAACAGGTTGACTTTATTTTGATGGATATACAAATGCCAGTACTGAACGGCATAGAAGCGACCAAACAGATCCGGGAAATCGAAAGGCAGAGCAATGTCACAAGTCCGGTAAAGATTATTGCCATGACTGCCAACACCATGAAGGAGGATGTTGAATATTGTTTGGAAATCGGAATGGATGCTTTTCTTGCAAAGCCTTTTCGGGTTGACGACCTGATGGAGGTGCTTAATTTTGATTAGTGAAAAGATCCAATCGTCTGAATTACAAGCCCGAATCCTGTATTAAAAGCTGAGTGAATGCCAGCCATCTTTTAAATAGTCGCTTAGCTCTTCGCCCATGCCTTTAACGTCAATATTCATTTTTTCGAACTGAGCGGTCACGCCATACGTATCGGTGCAGCGTTTGCAGGCTTCTACCTGAACTCCCAATTCTTGCATGGCTTTGATTTTGGTCTGAAGCATTGGGTTTTCGCTCAGCAATTTAGCCGATGGACCCCAAACGACCAACACCACCTGTTCAAACCAGCTATTTTTTTTGGCGGCTTCGGTATACATGAGGCAAACTTTCTCGGCCACTTCAGGATCGCCGCTTGTCCATAAAACCACAATCTTATTCGTGTTTGTATTCATCTTCAATTAAAGTTTTGGAAATCAGTTAAAATCGAAAGTCAATCTCATGGTCAGTTTTCCTCCATCCATTTTTGCAGAACTAAATTGATTTGGCATTGATTGAGGGCCGAGATTGTCCGGGCCCTTAAATTTTGTTCCAATGGCGTTAATTCCGTGAAGAAAAGAGATATCTCCAGCCGGATACTCCAGTTTCGTTCTTGCTGGTGCTGCGGGTTCGTCGGGTGTAAGCATACGCAGGAAAATGTCGTTGCTGCGCACATACACAGTAAATCCTAAATTGTCCTTTCCTTCAATTTCAGCCCAATAGACTTCAGAATGATACCCTTTAAACTCCGGATAAATGAAGCCTGATTCGCCGGTTATCGTGTTGTTGTATGCCTTTTCCCACAGTCCGAAGTTCACACCTTTCATCCGGTTTTTGTACACGCGGTAAGGTCCATTGCCCAGCCATTTCATCCCGGCGACATTGTCTTCAGGAAAATCGAACGTGATTCCGGCAAACTGACTGCGGCCCGTCGGTTCGTAAGCCACTTCCAAATCAACGAGTCCATGGCCATCAATCGTCCATTTCGCGTAGTCGGCGTTTTCATAGGTCACTTCAATTCGTAAATTATTATCTACGAATGAAGTGCTAAAATGCTTCACCGTTTTTTCGCGACTTACGAACAATGGCCCGTTAGACAGCGGAATTAGTTGCCCTTGCTTTTTTATTTCGGTGATGGTGCCATTCGTTTTTTCGAATGAAATGGTGATCTCGCCGGCGGTGACCGTCAGATCTGAATCTGTTTCGTCAAGCGTGGGTTTTAATGCGGAAGTTTCAGTCAGAAGTTCCTGCGCTTTCACTTGCGCTTTTTTTACCGGCCAGGTCCAGGTGTTTATGTGCCGTCCGTGGGGATCAACCGCCGTTATTCGGAGCGCGTCAAGCGCTTGCCAGTTGGCCGGCAATTTCACCTGCATTTGACTTTTGTTACCCGGAGCGAGATTAAGTTTAAGCTTTTCTGTCGAGTCAATAATCTCAGTAATCCTTTGGCCCGGACCAGAAAAACTGACCCACTCAGCAGCGAAGGAGCACTGGCTGAGGTCGGTGAAAAAATAACGGTTTTCGATGTTGAAAACACCGTTGAAATTTGGTGTGATGTAACGCTTTTCAAATTGAATGGGCGCCCAGATCTCTTTAATGGTGAAAAAACTGCCTTCCCTTTCGTTATATGGCCCAAGAATTCCGTCGGGAGCATGGTTGCCATCGCTGTCCAACTCGTTGTCGCCGTCGGTGCGTTCAACCGACTCATCGGCAAAAACCCACAGGAAGCCACCGGCGCAAAGCGGGTCGTTCCACATCCTGAGCCAGTAATCATCCAGCCCGGCGCCATGCCCACCGTCGTACAAGCCATGCAGAAATTCTGTGGGAAAATAAATTTTTCGCTTGCTGAATCCGTCCAGCGACAAATAGTCGTAGTCGATGTAGTGCAAGGTGTTGGTCATTTCGTAATCCTGCCATGGATGAATGACGATTCGTTGCTGAATGTCCAGCTCGGCAAAGTCGTCGTTCAAGCTGTTGTTTTCACCGCCTTCATTCCCGTTGGCCCAAATAATGACTGATGGATGATTCACGTCGCGGGCAATCATTTCTTCCAATAATTTTCGACCCACCACGTCGTCGTATGATGGTTTTTGCCAGGCCGTAAGCTCGTCAATAACCACCAGTCCAAGCGAGTCGCACACTTCCAGAAAATGCTTGTCGGGCGGATAATGCGACATGCGCACGGCGTTCATGTTCATGTCTTTCATGAGATTAACAGCGGTGATGCTCAAGTCTTTTGATGATGTTCGCCCAAATTTGGGATGAAAGGTGTGGCGGTTTACGCCCTGCATTTTTATTTTCACGCCATTCAAATATATGCCATCGCTTTCGCGCACTTCAACGGTGCGGAAACCAATGCGCTCGGTGTGCCGGTGAATCACCTGCTTGTTTTTATCCAAAAGATTGAAAACAGCTTGGTACAAGTTCGGAAACTCCGGCGACCAGGTTTGCGGATTGTTAAAGGTTCCGGAGACCCGCGAAACGTGACCCGTTATGTCTGACCTAAATGAAGCTTCTGTTTCGCCCGCCAGGGTTTGAATATCGATCCGGATTTGTGATGCATTTTTTGCATTCGTAAGGTAAACATCCGCCTTGAAATCGCCATTGGCTTGTGCGCCAATGGCAACACGATGAATATTTGTTTTCGGTTTTGCTTCCAGAAAAACGGGACGGAAAATACCGCCAAAAATCCAGAAATCGGCTTTACGTTCGGCCAGGCTAACGGATTCGTTGTCGGAATGTTTTTTAACAAACACTTCAAGCTGGTTTTCCTGGCCAATATTGAGCAGTTTGGTAATGTCGTACCTGAACTGGTAAAAAGCTCCCTGGTGAATTGGTCCCGCCAGTTTTCCATTAATTTTCACTTCGGCATCCGTCATCACCCCGTCAAAAACAATCGCGATTTCCTTATCTTTCCAGCTTTTAGGGATATTGAACCGGTAGCGATAGCGCCCGGTTTCGTTCATCCGTTTTTCGAAAGGAACGTGCCCGTAATCGTAACTGCCAAAGCCTTGCTGTTCCCAACACGACGGAACCGGGATGCTGGTCCATTCACCCGAGTTCTGGCCTTCAGAACAATAAAAGTCCCAATTCACGGTGTTTTCGGCACCGGTACCTGACAAATAGATTGTTTCGGTTTGTTGCGCCATTGTAGATAGGGAAAGTAGGACGAGTGAGAGTAGTGTGAACAGTTTCATGCGAAATGGTTTAGGTTTTCAGTACAATTACGCCCGAAAGCGAGTGCATGCAAGATAAAGAAATTATTGCTCTCACGGAATTTGGACCGAGCTAAATTGGATATTGCCATGCCTCAATCCCTCAATCCTTCATCCCTTCAATTTGTGAATCGGGATCAGGTCGAATTCGCCGTAAGGAAGCTCGTGTTCTTTTAGAAATTCCTTATTTAGCATGAACAGTTGGCTGTTGAATTTGTCTTGGGGAAAGGTATTTTCGGGCGTGAAGTCGTCATCGTCGAACTCGGTAAAGTTCAGTTCGCAAGCCGACAATTCCCATTGGTCATCATTCATAAAAAGGAGTGGCAAGCCATGTGTTCGGCAAATTACGGGGCGGTGTTCGTAAATCTGGCAGGCGTGATCTTTCAGGAAAATGCAACTGCCGTCAACTGATTCCTGCATCTCCACAGGTTGGTCCTTTAGCGCTTGTTTTATCGCCTCAAATTCGATGGGAAATACTTGGTAGTCCATGCAACACAAGTCGCAGCCCTTCTTGCAGGCGAGATGTTTTTGATGCGTGGTGGAAAGTTTGTCTGTTAGTTGATCGACCTGCTTCCGGAATTGGTGGTATTTTTTTTCTGAATCTGTCATGGTTCTGAACTTCGGGGCAAAGGTAGGAAAAATTGGGCAGCGCATTAAAACCGGGTTGAAACACGCTGGTTCACTGTTAACAAATCCGCCTTATTATTCACAATCATCGGTTTTCAGAATCATTCGAATGTTTCTTCCTGAGGAATTTTTATCTTTGTGGCGTGTTATATAACATATCACTTAATCATTAACCGATTCAACATGATTTTATTCTTCAAGACCCTTCAAGGCAGCATCATTGCTGTTCAAACCACTGTTTCTTTTTCCGACGAAGACATTCAAAAACTGAACTGGTTGCTTGGTGAAGCTACCCTGGTTGCGCAAGACAAACTAAGCGGTTTTTTTGTTGGCCCCCGAAAAGAAATAATTACACCCTGGAGTACCAATGCGGTTGAAATTACCCAAAATATGGGACTCGAAGGCATTGTGCGCATGGAAGAGTTTGTTGAAGTGCCGGACCGTTCGGCAGGTTACGACCTCATGTTGAAACGTTTGTACCAGGATTTGGATCAGGCGATTTTCACCATCAACAAAAAGCCGGAGCCCATCCTCGAAATCGACGATATTGCCGCATACAACAACCAGGAAGGGCTGGCCTTAAGCGAAGATGAAATTGACTATCTGAATTCGGTGGCCGAAAAAATGGGCCGCAAGCTCACCGACGGCGAAGTGTTTGGCTTTTCGCAGGTGAACTCGGAGCATTGCCGTCATAAAATTTTCAACGGAACTTTTGTGATTGACGGGGTGGAGCAGGAGATGTCGCTCTTTCAAATGATTAAGAAAACATCGAAAGAAAATCCCAATAAAATTGTTTCGGCCTACAAAGACAACTGCTCGTTTGTGCAGGGGCCTGTAGTGGAGCAATTTGCACCCAAAACGCAGGATAAGCCAGACTTTTTCGAAGTAAAAGATATCGAAACCGTGCTTTCACTGAAAGCCGAAACGCATAACTTTCCAACCACTGTTGAGCCGTTTAACGGAGCAGCAACCGGAACAGGCGGTGAAATTCGCGACCGGATTGCCGGCGGAAAAGGCAGTTTGCCCATTGCGGGAACTGCGGTTTATATGACTTCGTATCCGCGCACCGAAGATGCCCGCAGCTGGGAACAGGCCACCGAAGAACGCCCGTGGCTGTACCAAACACCCGAAGAAATTCTGATCAAAGCCTCGAACGGAGCCAGCGACTTTGGCAACAAGTTTGGCCAGCCGCTGATTACTGGTTCGGTACTCACCTTTGAGCATTTCGAAAATTACAAGAAATACGGTTACGACAAAGTGATCATGCTGGCCGGTGGTATTGGCTTTGGTGCCAAAAAAGACAGCCTGAAAGATAAGCCGGGCATTGGCGACAAAGTGGTGCTACTGGGTGGCGACAACTACCGCATCGGAATGGGTGGCGGCGCAGTGTCGTCGGTAGCTACCGGCGAATTTGAAAATGCCATTGAGCTGAACGCCGTGCAGCGGGCCAATCCCGAAATGCAAAAGCGGGCCTACAATGCCATTCGTGCGCTGGCGGAATCGGACGACAATCCCATCATCTCTATTCATGACCACGGTGCCGGCGGCCACCTGAACTGTCTGTCGGAGTTGGTTGAGGAAACCGGCGGAAAGATCGACACCAGCAAGTTGCCGGTTGGCGATCCTACCTTGTCGCAAAAAGAAATCATTGGCAACGAATCGCAGGAGCGCATGGGCCTGGTGATGCGCGAGAAGCATGTGGATTTGCTCAGGAAAATCGCTGATCGCGAACGGGCGCCCATGTATGTGATTGGTGAAACAACCGGCGATATGCAGTTCACCTTCGAGAATTCGAAAACCGGTGAAAAACCAATCGACTGGCAGTTGGCCTATATGTTTGGAAATCCGCCGAAAACAGTTTTGACTGATACGACGGAAAAAGCCAATTTTGCCGACTTGGCTTACGATCAAGCTCAAATTGAAACGTATTTGGAAGACGTGCTTCAACTGGAAGCTGTTGCCTGTAAAGACTGGTTGACCAACAAGGTGGACCGCTCAGTAACCGGACGCATTGCCAAGCAGCAGGGAGCCGGTAAACTGCACCTTCCTTTAAATAATGTTGGCGTGATTACGCTGGACTACCAGGGCAAAAGTGGTTTTGCCACCACCATTGGTCATGCGCCGGTTGCCGGAATGATCAATGCTGAAAGTGGTTCCATTCTTTCGATCGCCGAATCGCTCACGAACCTGATTTGGGCACCCATGCCGGATCAAATGAAAAGCGTTTCGCTGAGCGCCAACTGGATGTGGCCGGCAAAAAATGCCGGCGAAAATGCACGGATTTACAAGGCGGTGAAAGCCGCCAGCGATTTTGCCTGCGCTTTGGGAATCAATATTCCAACGGGAAAAGACTCCATGTCGATGACCCAGAAGTACAAGGACGATGTGGTTTATTCGCCGGGAACGGTGATCATCTCCGCTTCGGGCGAAGTGACGGACGTGAAGAAAGTCGTGGAGCCGGTGGCGGTCAATGATACCAGCAAACCACTTTACTATATTGATTTGTCGTCGACTCCGCTGGTTTTGGGTGGAAGTGCCTTCGGGCAAATCATCAATAAGCTGGGACAGGATGCGCCAACCGTGGCTGATCCTGCTTACTTTTTGAAGGCGTTTAATGCCGTTCAGGAGTTGATTGAAGACGAATTGATTTTGGCCGGTCACGATGTGGCTTCGGGCGGTTTGATTACCACTTTGCTGGAAATGTGTTTCAGTGATAATGAGACTGGCTTGCGTTTAGACTTGACCGGCTTGGGTGAAGCGGATTCGGCCAAGGTGTTCTTCAATGAAAACCCGGGAATCGTGATTCAGGCAGCCGATGCGGAAACACTCGAGTCCCGTTTAAATGTGGCCGGTGTGCGCTTCGTCAAAATTGGCCAACCTGCCGGGAAACGTGCTTTCTCGGTTAAGAACTTCAACGCTGAATTTGACTTGGATATCGATTCCCTGCGCGAGTTGTGGTTCAAATCATCATACCTGATGGACCGCAAGCAGAGTGGGGAAGAACTGGCCCTGGAGCGTTTCAAAAATTACAAGCGAAATGAGCTGCATTACGATTTCAAAAACTTCACCGGAAAAGCAGGCGACTATGGCATTGATTTGAATCGTCGCACGTCAAGTGGAATTAAAGCGGCCATCATCCGCGAGAAAGGGGTGAATGGTGATCGTGAAATGGCTTACATGATGTACCTGGCTGGTTTGGATGTGAAAGATGTCCACATGACTGACTTGATTTCGGGACGTGAAACACTGGAAGATGTTAACCTGATTGTGTTTGTTGGTGGCTTTTCAAACTCCGATGTTTTAGGCTCAGCCAAAGGATGGGCCGGCGCTTTCAAATACAATGAGAAAGCCCGCGTTGCTTTGGAAAACTTCTACAAGCGAAATGATACGCTTAGCCTTGGTGTTTGCAATGGTTGCCAGTTAATGGTTGAACTTGGCCTGCTTTATCCGGAGCATGAACAGATGCCGAAGATGCTACACAACGAGTCGCACAAGTTCGAATCGGCTTTCGTGAATGTGGAGATTGCCGAAAATGACTCGGTCATGCTGAAGTCGATGGCCGGCATGAAGCTGGGGGTTTGGATCGCCCACGGCGAAGGGAAATTCAGCTTGCCATACAGCGAAGATCAATATCATATTCCATACAAATACAGTTACGATTTTTATCCCGGAAACCCGAATGGTTCGGATTACAATACGGCTTCCATTTGCTCGAAAGATGGTCGTCACCTGGTCATGATGCCGCATCTGGAGCGTGCATTCAAACCTTGGCACTGGCCGTATTATCCGGCTGACCGCAAGAAAGACGAAGTGGCACCGTGGATCGAAGCTTTTGTAAACGCACGGGAATGGATCAAAAAGAATAAACAATAAGAAACAAAAAGGCTCTCATTTTGGGAGCCTTTTTTCATGCCGATATAATTTCGCGAACCATCCAATCGAAATTCAGAAGATGCATTGATGTGCGGTGATTTTGCTGTTGAATTTGCCGTGGGATTATTTGTGATGGGGCAGTGTTGCTCAACTGCTTCGAAATTATGGGTTAACCCTTGTCGTGGTCAGCTAATAATACTTATCTTTGCAGCCTGAAAATAAAACGCACAAATCAATACGGATGATTAAAATAACATTACCAGATAACAGTGTTCGCGAGTTTGAAAGTGGAATTACCGGACTGGAAATCGCGAAAGCAATCAGTAACCGGTTGGCAAAAGATGTGTTGGCCATTTCGGTTAACGGCTCGGTTTGGGATTTGAACCGGCCCATTTCTGACGATGCCAGCATAAACCTACACACTTGGGATGACCGCGAAGGAAAGGAAACTTTCTGGCACTCGTCGGCTCACCTGATGGCCGAAGCAATCGAAAGTTTTTATCCGGGAACCAAATTTGGAATCGGGCCTACTGTTGACACCGGCTTTTATTACGACATTGATTTGCCCGCAGGAAAGCAGCTTTCAGAAAAAGACCTGGAGAAGATTGAGCAAAAAATGATTGAACTGGCTCGTCAGAAAAATGAGCTGGTTCGTCAGGATATTTCGAAAGAAGATGCCTTGCGCATGTTCACCGAAAAAGATGATGAGCTGAAGCAGGAACTGATCAGTGAATTGGAAGACGGAACAATAACTCTGTACAACCAGGGTAACTTTACAGACCTATGTCGTGGGCCGCACTTGCCTAACACTGGCTATGTAAAAGCGGTTAAACTAACATCGATTGCAGGCGCATACTGGCGTGGCGATAAAAAAAATAAAATGCTGACCCGAGTGTACGGCGTAACCTTTCCAAAACAAAAAATGCTGGAGGAGTACCTGGTGATGCTGGAAGAAGCCAAAAAACGCGACCACCGGAAGATTGGCAAGGAAATGGAGCTGTTTACTTTCTCGCAGGAAGTGGGACAGGGCTTGCCCATGTGGCTGCCCAAAGGAGCCATGCTTCGTCAGCAGTTAGAGGATTTCTTGAAAAAAGTACAAAAGAAATTCGGCTACGAGCAGGTGATCACACCACACATTGGCGATATCAATTTATACAAAACGTCCGGCCACTATGCCAAATACGGTGCCGATTCGTTCCAAACGATAAAAACTCCCGCCGAAGGCGAAGAGTACATGCTAAAGCCGATGAACTGTCCGCACCACTGCGAGCTGTATAAGTTCAAGCCTCGTTCGTACAAAGACTTACCCGTGCGCATGGCCGAGTTTGGAACCGTTTACCGTTACGAGCAAAGTGGCGAGTTGCACGGTTTGACGCGCGTTCGCGGATTTACTCAAGATGACGCACACATCTATTGCCGTCCCGACCAGCTGAAAGACGAATTTAAAAAGGTGATCGATATTATCTTCATCATTTTCAAAGCATTGAATTTTGAAGATTATACAGCACAGATATCCTTGCGCGACCCGAACAAACCCGAGAAGTACATCGGATCGACCGAAAACTGGGACAAAGCAGAACAAGCCATTATTGAAGCAACCCAGGAAAAAGGTTTGAGAACAACCACTGTTTTGGGAGAAGCGGCATTTTACGGGCCAAAACTGGATTTTATGATTAAAGATGCTTTGGGCCGCAGCTGGCAGCTGGGAACCATTCAGGTAGATTACAACCTGCCTGAGCGGTTTAAGCTCGAATACATTGGTTCTGACGATAACCGTCACCGCCCGGTCATGATTCACCGCGCACCCTTTGGATCAATGGAACGTTTTGTGGCTGTTTTAATTGAACATACCGCCGGAAAATTTCCTTTATGGTTAACACCGGAGCAGGTAGTTATTCTGCCCATAAGCGAAAAGTATAATGAATATGCAGAAAATCTTTCAAGTTTTCTAAATAATTCCGATATTCGCAGCTTAATTGACGACCGGAATGAAAAGATCGGTCGTAAAATCCGGGATAACGAGTTAAAACGTATCCCGTATTTGTTAATAGTGGGTGAAAAAGAAGCAGAATCGGGTATGGTCGCAGTGCGAAAGCAGGGCGAGGGAGACCAGGGAACGATGACCAAGGAAGAGTTTGCTGAATTCATCAACAAGGAAGTGAAAGAACAATTAGCATCATTTTATAACTAAAAAGAATAGGAGGTTTTTCTTATCGCAATAAAAAAACGCCCATATCGAGGAGGAAGAAGAGTGGACACTGCTCCACAGCACAACATCAATCAGCGTATACGTGCTCAGCAGGTACGCTTAGTTGGTGATAACATTGAAAATCAAGGCGTATATCCGTTGTCGGAAGCATTAAGAATGGCTGATGAAATGGAGTTGGACTTGGTTGAAATTTCACCCAACGCAGATCCTCCGGTTTGTAAAGTTATAGATTACAAGAAGTTTCTTTATCAGCAAAAAAAGAAACAAAAAGAAATGAAAGCCAAAGCCGTGCAGGTGGTGGTTAAGGAAATTCGGTTTGGGCCGAATACCGACGATCACGATTTTGAGTTTAAGCTGAGGCATGCTGAGAAATTCTTAAAAGAAGGAGCTAAAGTAAAAGCTTATGTGTTCTTTAAAGGTCGGTCGATTTTATTTAAAGAGCAAGGTGAAATTTTGCTTTTACGGTTTGCCACCGAGTTGGAAGATCTCGGAAAGGTAGAGCAGTTGCCCCGCCTGGAAGGAAAAAGAATGACCATGTTTATTACACCTAAAAAGAAGAAGTAACATTCTTCGAATATAAAAATTAGAAAGATGCCAAAAATGAAGACGAAATCCGGTGCAAAAAAGCGGTTTAAATTAACCGGCTCCGGAAAACTGAAAAGGAAGCACGCTTATAAAAGTCACATCCTGACTAAAAAAGGCACAAAGCAAAAAAGAAACCTGACCTATTGGGGAACGGTTGCCAAGTCGGATGAGAAAAATGTGAAGCTGATGCTTAACATGAAGTAATTCAATCCTTTTCAAAATTATTAAGAGTATATAACAGAGGGAATTAGCTGTAAAGATCCGGTAGCTGCCGGACGCTAACCGCTCATAAATCGAAGATTATGCCAAGATCAGTAAATCACGTAGCATCTCGGGCTCGTAGAAAAAAAATCCTCAAGCAAACAAAAGGCTATTGGGGTGCCCGTAAAAACGTTTGGACAGTAGCAAAAAACGCTCACGAAAAAGCATTGGTTTATGCTTACCGTGACCGGAAAACAAAAAAGAGAAACTTCCGCGCATTGTGGATTCAACGTATTAACGCTGCAGCACGCCAGGAAGGACTAAGTTATTCTCAGTTAATCGGCTTGTTGAAAAAGAACAACATTGAAATCAACCGTAAAGTATTAGCTGATTTAGCGTTGAACCAGCCTGAAGCTTTCAAAGCTGTAGTTGGAAAAGTAAAGTAAGTAGGAATTACAGGTGAAATAAACATGAATTAAAAAACCTCGCAATTTGCGAGGTTTTTTTGTGCCTTTTTTTACAGAACAATCCATTGGTTATTTTTGGCACTGGCCACAATCCCGTCGATGGCGGTCATGTTTCCAACAGCGTCTGAAAGTGGCGTGGGGACTTCCTCGTTGCGTAGGATGGCATGCGCAAAGGCATCGGCCTGCAAAGTGTATTGATCAACCGCATCAAAAACAAACGATTCGGTCTTCTCCCGGGTTCGTAGTGTAATCTGGCTCGGTTCGTTTGGAGGTGCATTCACGGGTATTTCAATTTGGATGTGCCCGTGGTCTCCAAAAATATTGGCCTGCTGAAAGGGCATAAGCTGCGTGGAACACGTAAATGTGGCACTTTTTCCAGCTGAAAACTGTAACATTCCTGAACTAAGCCGGTCGGTTTTCATGACGGGATCAAAATCCATCTGTCCGGCCACTTTTACAGGTTCTTCATCAAAAATAAACCGGGGGAAAGAAACACAGTAACAGCCAATGTCCATCAAGGCGCCGCCTCCAATATCGGCTTTATTTCTGATGTTTTCAGGGTCGACATTGTAGTACGAGAAGAAGGACTGAACCAGGCTAACCTGCCCAATCTTTCCCGATTGAACCAGCTCCCGCGTTTTTTCCCATTGCGGATGGAAGCGATACATGAAAGCTTCCATTACTTTGAGGCCTGGGTATTTTTTTGCGGCCTCAACCAGAGCTTTGGCTTCGTCGGCATTCATGCCAATCGGTTTTTCGCAAAGCACGTGTTTTCCGGCTTCCAAAGCCTTCATGGTCCAGTAAACATGCAAATGGTTGGGTAGTGGGTTATAAATGGCATCAATATCCGGATCCGACAGCAGTTCTTCATATGATGCGTAGCGTTTGGCAATACCCAGCGCATCTGCCACTTCGTTGGCGCGCGAAATCTTACGCGAAGCAATGGCCTCCACACGACAAAAGTTGCCTTTTTGGATGGCCGGAATCACTTTCTGAACGCCAATCTTTGCCGTGCTTAAAATACCCCATCTAATTTTTGTTGTCATAAGTTTATTGTTTGATTTCTAATATTGACTTTGCTTCTCGTGTTGCGATGACAAGTTATGGAAAAAGGGAAGGGTTTAAAAGTATTTCGCAGAGATGTTTTTCGGAGTTGATCAAAATAGCTTCGGCTGTATTATCTGTCCATTAACAGCTGGATGGATGTGTTTATTCAGAATAATTTCGAACAGTTTGACTGTTGCCAAAGCATCGCCGCCAGCCCGGTGCCGGCCATCGATCCGGATTTGTAAATCATCACAAAGTTTGCCAAGCGAATAGGACGAATGTCCGGGGAGGTATTTGCGGCTCAACTTGACCGTGCACATGGTTTTGCGCTTGTACTCGTAGCCCAGCCGCCGGTATTCCTGTTGGACAAAACGGTAGTCGAAGCTGGCATTGTGGGCCACAAAGGTCGTTCCCTGGGTGAGTTCAACCACTTTTTTGGCCACCTGATAAAACTTTGGAGCATCGGCCACCATGTGGTTGTCAATACCGGTTAGTTTTGTAATGAAATACGGTATGTGGCACTCCGGGTTGATTAAACTCACAAACGAATCAACCACCTGAGTTCCGTTGTGAACATAGATGGCGATTTCGGTAATTTTTCCGTTCTGCGCACTTTGGCCGGTCGTCTCGATATCAACAATACTAAACAAGTTATCCTCTTTTTTTGGTGAAAATAATAAAAATGCCTTAGCTTTATTAAAAATTAAAATTTAATGATTCGGCGGGATTCTTGGCACGGCGCATTTAAACGTTTAAAATGTTTGTGCTTTTTGTCTGTCTGGCATGATTAAATTTGAAAATAGATAACATCTTTAACCATTCACTTAATTACTTACACTATGAAACGAATAATTGTTTTGTCTTTTTTCCTTTGCATTGGAATGATGCTTCACGCACAAACTGCAGAAAAGAAATGGGCGGTTGGTCTTGGTGGTGGCGCCTATTACGGAAATTCGAAGGAAGGTACTGGTTTGATTACCGAGTTCTACTTTAGCAGGTATCTAAATCCATCGTTTGATTTGATGCTGCTGAATAATTTCGGCCTGGCCAATACCGAAGTCACCAATACTTTGGATTTTAGCAGTACTTTTTTGAATTTGAGATATAAGTTGAATAATGGCTATATCTTTCAGGAAGAAAGCAAGGTGCAGCCCTATTTGTATGGTGGCCCGGGTTATATTTTCGATAACTCAACCGAAGGGGTCAACTGGGATGCCGGCTTAGGATTTAAGTTCCCGCTAAGTTCAAGTGTTGCCCTCTTTGTGGAGGGAGGTTTTGTTGAAGGCTTGCGTGGCGAAAAAGCTGTGGAAGAAGGCACTTATACCGAAAGCTTCTGGAAAGGTGTTGGAGGTATTGAAATCAGCTTTGGCGGCTCGAAGGACGCCGACATGGATGGCGTACCAGACAGAAAAGATGATTGCCCAAATACACCGGAGGGTGTTGCTGTTGATGCACGTGGCTGCCCAATTGATACTGATGGTGATGGTGTGCCTGACTATAAGGATGATTGTCCGACGGAAGCCGGAGAAATTGCTTTGGACGGTTGTCCTGACCGGGACGGTGATGGCGTAGCCGACAAAGATGACGATTGTCCGGATACTCCGGGAGTAAAAGCGCTGAAAGGTTGTCCGGATAGCGATGGTGATGGCGTAGCCGACAAGGATGACAAATGTCCGGATACGCCTCAAGGCTATAAAGTTGATTCAAAAGGTTGCCCGATTGACAGCGATGGCGACGGCTTGGTCGATGAAGAAGATGATTGTCCGACCCAAGCCGGGCCAGTTGAAAACAAAGGTTGTCCGTTGTCCAAAGCCGAATTTGATAATTTGCTGTTCGACTTTGACAAAAGCACATTGAAACCTGCTGCCATGGAGGAACTGAACAGTTTGATTGAAGCGATGAAAGAGAATCCGGAATTGAGAGTTAGTCTTTACGGACATGCTGACGAAATAGGGACCGCAGCTTACAATATGAAGCTTTCTGAAGCCAGGGCTAAAGCAGCAAGGCAGTACTTAGTTGACCATGGTATCGCTCCCGAACGAATTGCAACCGTTCAGTGGTATGGATTGTCGAAGCCCATTGCTCCGAACGATACTGAAGCTGGCCGTGCAAAGAACCGAAGGGTGGAGATAAAAGAAGATAAATAGGCATCACTTAAAAATGATCTTGATTGAAAGGGCTCTGCGAAAGCAGGGCTCTTTTTTTTCGGTTGAATAAAGAGTCCGCTTTTCAGGGAGAAACTATTATCTTTGCGGTTCAAAAAATGGCCGACATCACAAATTAATTTTTTATTCATGCTGGTTTTTTTCGCATGATAAATTTTCTTCAAAAACGACATTAAAATAATTCACAGAGCTTATGAATATTGACCAAATTATAAAGAGTAAAATTGTTGAGGCTGTTCAGGCGCTTTACGGACAAACAATCCAAGCGGATTCAGTTCAAATTCAAAATACCCGAAAAGATGTTGAAGGTGATATGACTGTGGTCGTTTTTCCTTTCCTGAGGATTTCCCGAAAATCACCGGAACAAACAGCAACCGAACTGGGGGAATACCTGAAATCCCATGTTGGGGCGGTGGACGATTTTTTGGTCGTCAAAGGCTTTCTGAATTTGCTGATTTCAAAAGCATACTGGGTAACAGTTTTGGAGGATGCTGCCAATAATCAAGAATTTGGGCTGACTCCGGCCAACGAAAATTCGCCCTTGGTTATGGTCGAGTATTCATCGCCCAATACCAATAAACCCTTACACCTGGGCCACATTCGAAATAACTTGTTGGGTTATTCAATTGGCGAAATCATAAAAGCCAACGGCAACAATCTGGTCAAGACCAATATTGTAAACGATCGTGGAATTCATATCTGCAAATCCATGTATGCCTGGCAAAAATGGGGCGAAGGAAAAACACCTGAAAATACAGGCGTGAAAGGCGATCACCTGGTTGGCGATTTTTATGTGTTATTCGATAAACATTACAAAGCAGAAATCAGTGAGTTGATGGCTAGTGGACTGAGCAAGGAAGAGGCCGAACAACAGGCCCCATCTATTGTTGCGGCGCGCGAAATGCTGCTGAAATGGGAAGCCCGCGATCCGGAAGTGATTAAGCTTTGGGAAATGATGAACCAGTGGGTGTACGATGGTTTCGACATCACCTACAAGGAACTGGGTGTTGATTTTGACAAAATTTACTACGAGTCGGATACCTACCTGGTTGGTAAAGAAGAAGTTTTGCGAGGGTTGAAGGAAGGCCTGTTTCATCAGCGCGAAGACCAGTCCGTTTGGGCCGATTTGACCGCAGATGGCTTGGATGAAAAAATACTTTTACGCAGCGACGGAACTTCGGTGTATATGACCCAGGACATTGGAACCGCCAAGTTGCGTTTCAATGACTACAAAATTGACAAAATGATTTATGTGGTTGGAAATGAGCAAAATTATCATTTTCAGGTCTTGTCGGTTTTGTTGGATAAACTTGGTTTCGATTGGGGTAAAGGGCTGCACCACTTTTCATATGGAATGGTGGAACTTCCTCATGGGAAAATGAAATCACGCGAAGGAACCGTTGTCGATGCGGACGATTTAATGGCCGAAATGGTTGATGTCGCCCGAAGAACCTCTGAAGAGTTGGGAAAACTCGAAGGCTATTCGGATGACGAATTGGCCGAAACATACAAAACAATTGCTTTGGGAGCCTTAAAATATTTCATGCTGAAAGTAGATCCCAAAAAGAACATGCTTTTTAACCCGGAAGAATCGATCGATTTTAACGGAAATACCGGACCTTTTATTCAGTACACCTATGCTCGTATCCGCTCGGTGATTCGGAAGGCCGAAGCCAGCGGTATTCAGGTGACAAAAAAGCTGGATGTCGCCCTGTCAATTTCAGAAAAAGAGCAGGAGCTGATTAAGTCTCTGTCGCTTTTTCCGGCGGCAGTTAAAGAAGCAGGGGATACTTACAGTCCGGCAATTATTGCCAATTACATTTATAGCCTGGTGAAGGAATTTAACCAGTTTTATCACGATCATTCCATACTGGGAGAGCAGGACGAAGCGATTCGTAATTTTAGGTTGGTGTTGTCGCAAACCATCGCGAATGTTGTGAAATCGGGAATGAACTTGTTGGGAATTCGTGTGCCGGAACGCATGTAAAAAAGGAAATGAAAAAAAGGGGGTCAAAATTGACCCCCAGATTTCTACAAAATTGCGATTCGTGAAAAAGGGACTTTATTTTCTCGTTGACACAAGCAGTCTTTGTGTTCTCTAACTAAAACTGCCCGTTCATAACTTGTGAGCGAATTGATGTATTGAATTCTTTCAGGTAAACTTAACTGTCGGATGTTTTTGTAAGCACAGGTCTCGATTTCCTCTCTCATCGGACATCCAAAAACAAGTCCGTAGTAATATGAATTATCTTCTTTCATCTTCCCCTACGTTTAATCGATTTGTGCACCAAAAGAACTCACAACTGTTTATTCTGTTTTACAGAAAAAGGTAACCCCTTAAATCAATCTTTTTTAATGAAATTTTAAAATTTGCCTTTATTTTATTTTTGTATTTTTGCTGACACTTGAAAATAAATCCATAAGCTTACGAATATGTTTGAGAATTTGAATGAAAAGCTGGAACGGTCGTTTCAGTTGCTCAAAGGACAGGGACGAATCACCGAAATTAATATAGCCGAAACTTTAAAGGAAGTGCGTCGCGCATTGCTCGATGCCGATGTCAACTTTAAGATCGCCAAGTCATTTACCGAGACTGTTAAGGAAAAGGCGCTGGGACAGGATGTTTTGTCGGCTGTGAAGCCTGGCGAAATGATGGTCAAGATCGTACACGACGAACTGGCTGTACTCATGGGTGGTAAGTCTGTTGACATTAACCTGACCGGAAATCCAACGGTTATTTTGATTGCCGGCTTGCAAGGTTCGGGTAAAACCACCTTCTCCGGTAAACTGGCCAAATTAATTAAAAGCAAGCGTGGAAAACATCCGCTATTGGTGGCCGGTGACGTGTATCGTCCGGCAGCGATCGACCAGTTGAAAGTTTTGGGCGGACAAATCGATGTGCCGGTTTATACCGAAGAAGGCAGTAAAGAGCCCGTGAAGATTGCCCAGGCCGCAATAAAACATGCCAAAGCCAATGGACACGATGTGGTCATCATTGATACAGCGGGTCGATTGGCGGTGGACGAAGAAATGATGAAGGAAATTAGTGCGGTAAAACAAGCGGTTTCTCCTCACGAAATTCTGTTTGTGGTCGATTCCATGACCGGGCAGGATGCGGTTAACACAGCGAAAGAGTTTAACGACCGCTTGAACTTTGACGGTGTCGTGCTGACCAAACTTGATGGTGACACGCGCGGTGGAGCTGCGTTGTCTATTCGCACCGTGGTTGACAAGCCAATCAAGTATGTTGGTACCGGCGAGAAAATGGAGGCTTTGGACGTGTTTCACCCGGAGCGGATGGCCGATCGTATTTTGGGAATGGGTGACATTGTTTCGCTCGTTGAAAAAGCCCAGGAGCAGTTTGATGCCGATGAAGCGCGCAAACTGCAAAAGAAACTGGCCAAAAATCAATTCAATTTTGACGATTTCCTGAAACAGATTCAGCAAATCAAAAAAATGGGAAACATTAAAGATCTGGCCGCGATGATTCCTGGTATGGGAAAAGCCCTGAAGAATATGGATATAGACGATGATGCTTTTAAGCATATCGAAGCAATTATTCATTCGATGACCCCGGCTGAGCGCGATGATCCTTCTTTGCTGAACGGATCGCGCAGAAAACGTATAGCCAATGGCGCAGGAACCGACATTCAGGAAGTGAACCGACTGATCAAACAGTTTTCTGAAACAAGAAAAATGATGAAAATGGTTTCGCAAGGGAAAAACATGGGACGCATGATGGGAAACTTACCAAGACGATAAAACCTGTAAAAGAATAGCATGAAGTTAATTGATGGAAAACAAACCGCAACGGATATTAAAAAAGAAATTGCAGCTGAAGTTCGTGAACTCGTGGCAGCCGGAAATAAAAAGCCTCATCTAGCCGCCATCCTGGTTGGACACGACGGCGGTAGCGAAACCTATGTGGCCTTTAAAATTAAGGACTGCGAGGAAGTCGGATTCAAATCAAGCTTAATTCGGTTTGAAGACGATGTAACCGAAGAAGAGCTGCTGGCCAAAGTGGAAGAATTGAATCGAGACAAGGACGTGGACGGCTTTATTGTTCAGTTGCCGTTGCCCGGCCATATTTCAGAACAAAAAGTAATTGAAGCCATTGATCCAAAGAAAGATGTGGATGGTTTTCACCCCATCAATGTGGGGCGCATGGTCATTGGCTTGCCCTGCTTTGTCTCGGCTACTCCCGATGGAATTGTCGAGTTGTTGAAACGCTATCATATTGAAACTTCAGGAAAAGATTGCGTGGTTGTTGGACGAAGCAATATTGTTGGCCGGCCGATGAGTGTCTTGATGTCGCAGAAGGCCATGAATGCAACCGTTACCGTTGCTCATAGCCGGACGAAAAACCTGAAGGAGTTGTGTGCCAATGCCGATATTCTGATCGCTGCTTTGGGAGCGCCCGAATTTATAAAGGGAGACATGGTGAAGGAAGGCGCTGTGGTGATTGATGTGGGTACAACCCGCGTTAAATCAGATCAAACCAAGTCGGGTTTTAAACTGAAGGGAGATGTTGCTTTTGACGAAGTTGCTGAAAAATGCTCCTATATTACGCCGGTTCCGGGCGGTGTGGGGCCAATGACGCGTGTTGCCCTGCTGAAGAACACGCTTTTGGCTGCTAAACGAACGATTTACAAATAAATTGGTTTCAAAGAATTCTTAAAAAGGTGGCTTAGTCGGTCACCTTTTTTTAATTGGATTGTTTAACTTTATATCAGAAACAAAGAAAACAATAAAGATGAAAAAGAATAATTTCCTGAGTTTTATGATTTTTTTGGCGCTTGCATTTTTTCTTGAATCGTGCAGTACAGTGCCTTTAACAGGTCGCAGTCAGGTTAATTTATTGCCTGAGTCGAACTTGGTCGAAATGAGCTTGACAAGCTATGATCAATTCCTTGACACCAATAAACTATCAACCAACCAGCAGCAAACTGCTATGGTGAAACGGATTGGTGCAAATATTTCGAAGGCTGTGGAGCAGTACTTGACAGAGAACGGCTACGAAAGTTATTTGCAATACTTCCAATGGGAGTTTAACCTGGTTGAAAATGAGGTGCCCAATGCTTGGTGTATGCCCGGAGGAAAAGTGGTTGTTTACAGCGGAATTTTGCCGCTCACAAAAACCGAAGCGGGTTTGGCAGTCGTTATGGGGCACGAAGTTGCCCACGCGGTTGCCCGCCATGGAAACGAACGCATGAGCCACTCGATGTTGGTGCAAATGGGTGGAATTGCCTTGGGTGAAGCGATCAAGGAAAAGCCGAATGAGACGCAGGCTATCTTTTCGGCGGCTTATGGATTGGGCTCACAAGTAGGCGTAATGTTGCCATTTTCGCGCCAGCACGAGTACGAAGCTGACAAAATGGGCCTGATTTTTATGGCCATTGCCGGGTATAATCCGCAAGAGGCTGTTGCTTTTTGGCAGCGAATGGCCGAAAATAGCGGACAAAAACCACCTGAGTTTATGAGTACCCACCCGGTAGACAGTAAGCGAATTGCGGCTTTGAACGAGATTATGCCCGAGGCGATGAAATACTACAAGTCAAATAAATAGGTAGTAAAAAATCGGGTCAAAAAAATAATTTGCTGTTTATTAACAGTTTTAAGCTATTTTCCAAATAATTCTTTATTTTTGATAGTTCAAAATAGGATATAACTTAATTACGTGAAAGATGGAAGGCTTTGATAAAAAAGATGAAATGCACGAGGGTGACAGTAAATTTAGAGAAGAAATCTTTTCAAAAGCTGTAAGGGCTGGGAAAAGAACCTATTTTTTCGATGTAAAAGCTACTCGGAAAGATGAGTACTATTTGACGATGACTGAGAGTAAAAAGCGTTACGATCAGGATGGTAATTTTCACTTCGAAAAACACAAAATCTTTTTGTACAAAGAAGATTTTGAGAAGTTTTCTGATGGGTTGAGTGAAGTCATTGACTTTATTAAGGCCAGTCAGTCAATGGAAGATGCAGAGATTGAAATTGATATGACAATGTCTGAAGATGAAGAAGAAGTAATGGCAACAAAAGATTATACGAACGTTGATTTTGATGATCTAAAGAGCGATCGATAACTCTTTGAAGGTATAGAAAAAAGGCTGCTTTGTGAGCAGCCTTTTTTTATGCAAAAGCGCGTTCTTTTTTGATTTTTTCGTAAGCCTCATTCACTTTCTGAAACTTTTCCTTGGCTGCATTCTGAAAATCGGTTCCCAAATAGCTCACCTTGTCCGGATGATATTTCATAGCCATTTTCCGATAGGCCTTTTTGATTTCTTCATCCGAAGCAGATTTCTCGACCTCTAATATTTTGTAAGCGGAATCGGTATTTGGAACGAACATCGACTGGATTGAGTCCAAATCTTTCGCGCTGATTCCCATGTTTCGGGCGATCAGTGTGATCATATTCATTTCCGTCGGATCGACTTTCCCATCAGCTTGTGCAATTCCAAACAAAAAATGCAGCAGCTGCAAACGCGACGCATAATCCATGTTCTTTTGAATTTGCCGGCAAACATCGGCAACCGGTATGTTCTGATTGAGCAGGTCGCGCAGCATTTTAACAGCTTCCTGCGCCGAGCTTGCTCCAAAAGAGCGAACAAAGAACTGCTTTACGTAATCGAGCTCCGATTTTAGTACTTTGCCGTCTGCTTTCATCACTGCGGCTACCAGTACCAGCAAGCTCATGACGTAACCACCGGTTGTTGTCCGGGCTGTTTGTGATGTTTGTGTGCCGTTTTGAGAAAGATTACCGGCCTCGCCGTCAACCATTGATCCGACGACAAATCCAACAATTCCTCCTATGGGACCAAAGAATGCCCATCCTAAACCGCCGGCTACCCATTTTGCAAATTTACCCATGCTTTCTAAATTTTTGATCTAGTTCAATTAATACAGGAAGTATCAATTCCTGGTTGTCATTTTTAATAATATAATCGGCCAGTTTCCTTTTTTCTTCATCCGGCCATTGTTTGGCTATGCGTTCTTTAATTTCTTGCATCGAACGCTGGTCTCGTTTCATCACCCTCGCAATTCGGTCTTCTTCGGGAGCGGTTACCAGCATGTTAAAGTCCATTATCTGGTAAAATCCACTTTCAAAAAGAATAGCAGCCTCATGAATAATGTAAGGCGACCGTTGCTTATTGCACCAATCGAAAAAATAATTGCGTACTTCGGGATGCACTATCGCATTGACTTTTTGCAGCAAAAGTGGCGAATTAAAGATGATGCCAGCCAGTTTTTTTCGGTCAATGGTCTGGTTTTTCTGGTAAATGTCTTTCCCGAAATGAAGGATCATTTTACTGCGGACAACGGACGATTCGTTGATGATTCGTTTGGCTTCCAGATCGGCATAAAATACCGGAATTCCCAATAAGCTGAAAAAATGGCAAATGGTGGATTTTCCACTGCCAATTCCACCTGTGATACCTACTTTAAACATACTTTTATTTTTCAATGAGGTACTCAATTTTCTTTGGCAAAAAGTCAACCGACTTCAGATGATTTGGAATGTTCTCCAAAGTAACCGGCAAATAGTCAACTTTGTTTTCAATGTCGGCATACGATACCGAGGCTCTAAAATCGGAGGGATCAATTTCAGAAAACCGGCTCAATCCAATCATAAAGCTAACCTTAACTTCAGCCGGGAAAAAGTTGATTTTAAAGTTGTCCGGGATACTGTCGATGGTGACTGGAATGGCCAGTTGTTTCTCGGTGTATTCTTCAACCGGAATTTGGATGGTGACCTTTTTGGGAGCGAACTCAACAATATTGATCGTTTGAAGAGAGGCTGTGCGTTGCACCGAACCATCGAGTGTTTTGAGGTTTTGTGCTACGGTTTTGACCTGTGTCAAGGTGTCGAGTATCGATCGTGGCCCCATCACATCAACCGAGTCGGGAACGACACTGATTTCATCGTACAAATAATGTTGCTTTTTCAGTTGGAAGGTAACAATTGGGGTCACTTTTTTCTTTTGGGTGACAATTTGGTCAAACTGAAAATACACGGTGTCGGGTAAAATGCTCGTGACATTCAATTCGCTGCTGATTTGATCAGCCATGTTTTTTCTGTATTGCTGGCTTGGAATGGCATAGCGATTCTGGTTTTTATCTTCCATCGCTTCTCCGATAATTTCACCAACATTAAATACCAGCGGCGAAAATGCCATGCTTAACTTATAACGAAGCAAGGTAAAACCAAATGAACGGACATCGAGCACAAATTGGCGGGGTGGTTCGTTGATGAGCATTTTGTTTTTTGGAAGATTGGTATAACGCACCGGAAAGGAAAGTTCAACGTTGTACTCCTTTTCCAAGGCATTCAAAAGCCAAAAAACCGAAGCAATGCCGACACAAATCAAGAAGATGGCCAGCTTTCGCTCATTCTTGATTTGAAACTTCTTTAAAAAGTACTTTGCCTTATTGGTCCATTTATTTTTCACGAAATCAAAGATAAAAAAAAAGGGTTGACTTGTGGTCGACCCTTTTCGTCATTTGATCAATCTAATATTATTTTTGCGGAGTTACATCTGACATGTCCTTAACCACGGCGCTTTTGTCAACACGCAGTTTTACATTGTCGTCCACCTGGAGCAACAGGTAAGTTTCTTTTATTTCAACAACTTTACCGTAGATTCCGCCGGTTGTTACCACTTTGTCGCCTTTTGCAAGACTTTCACGAAATTTTTTCAATTCCTTCTGACGTTTTACCTGTGGTCTGATCATGAAAAAATAGAATACCACAATGATCAGAATCAAAGGTAAAAATGTAGTAATCGGATTTTGCTCGGCACCGGGTTGCGGGGCCATCAATAAGTAGTTCATCTTTTTATTCTTTAGTTTTTACTATATAAATTTATTAGCTCATTATTTACAGTCGCTACAATGGCAAGCTTGGCTGTTGGCGCTTGTGTATTGGCATAAACCATGATTTCCTTGTAAATCCGTCCGGTTTCTCCGGCACTGTTAAAAACCACTTCAATAAAATCCGATTCTCCCGGAGCAATCGGCTCTTCTGGGAAATGAATGGTTATACAACCACAGTCGGCTTCAACTTTTTCGATAATTAGAGTTCCATCGCCGGAGTTCGAAAATCCGAAGCTAAAGGAAACAACTTCGCCTGCCTGCAAGCTCCCAAAATTATAGAATTCTTCCTGAAACTCAAACTTTGGCGTACCTGTGTTTGTCGTTGTTTTGCTGTCCTTGTTTTGACAGCCCAAAAGGACAAGTAGCATGACAATGGCGGCCGTGTTTTTCATGACGGAGAGTTGTCGTCTTCGCCAATTAATCCGCGCCCGGCTTTCAGGATTTTATTTTCCGTTTTCAGCGCTTTCAATGCTTTGTCCAAAATTCCGTTGATAAAGTTCCGGCTTTTCTTGGTGCTGTAATATTTCGACAACTCGATGTATTCGTTTAGTGTCACCTTCGTCGGAATGGATGGGAAATACAGAAATTCGGCAATGGCCATTTCCAGAATCAACTCGTCAATAAAGGCAATTCGCTCGACATCCCAGTTGACGGTGTACTTGGTCACGATTCCTTTCAGCTCGTCGTGGTTAAGTACCACTTTGCGATAGAGGTCCTTGGAAAACTGACGATCTTCCTCATCTTTAAACATGGGCAGCAGTGTCTGGTTTTCGCGGGTATATTCCTTAAATTTCTTCAACGTTTTAAGAATCATGCTCACCACAAAATCCAAATCATCATTCCAATAAATACTCTGTTCTTCCAAAATGATTGCCAGGTCTTCCGACTGAAGAATGACTTCGGCCATCAGTTGCTCAACGAATTTCCGGTCATCCTGGTAGGTGTGTTGGGCCGCTTCCATGTAGCTTTTATAAAAATCGCTGGCTAGCACTTCGGTGTATAATTTCCGAATCAGCTCCGGTTCATTCACCCAGCTTAACTTCGATTGAGCCAGGTATTTAGTCAAACTTTCATTGGTTTGTAACTGGGCAATCAATTGGTTCCGAATAAATCGGGTGTTTGGATTCAGATCTTCTTCGGTTGGAAAATGTTTTTTCTTCCGGAGTTCGATGACTGATTCAGCATGTTTGCTAATTTCAATTACCAAATCCAACAAATAATGGTAGAGGTCGTATGTTTTCTGGATACTGAAGAAGAGTTCTTTCTCGGTATTGTTAATTGATTTGTCAGGAGTGGAATAAAAGGCGTACAAAACCTGCAAAACTTTAATGCGGATAATTCTTCTGCTAATCATTGTCTTAGAACTAGTTTTCTTTTGAGGGTGGCAAAGTTACACAAATTCTTTTCTGCTCTACAACATCTATTCGTTTTTTTCATCCTTTCTTTCGTAAGCTTCGGCGGTGTGCGTGCTTGTAAAAAATGTGGCATCTGCTTCATTGTCCTCATCCGGTTCATCTTCCCATTCAAAGTGTGGTCGTTTTGGTCCTTGATGGCGATAATAGATGCTGAGGAGTAGTCCGCTTGCGGCGCCCCACAAATGGCTTTCCCACGACACGTCGGGTTTGAGTGGGAAAATTCCCCAGAACATGCCGCCATAGAGAAAAACGACAATAATCGCGATGGTAAGCAGTTTTACATCGTTTCGAAAAATTCCGCTGAAAAACAGGAAAGAGGCCAATCCATAAACGACACCGCTTGCTCCAATATGCCAGGCTTCGCGCCCTCCAAGCCAAACACACAGGCCCGACAGAAAATACACCAGGATGAAGATTCGGTAGGCCAGTTTCCGGTAGAAATAGAAAAGAGCCAGCGAAAGCACAAAAAATGGGATGGAGTTGGCTGCCAGATGTTTGTATCCGCTGTGGATGAACGGTGAGAAAAGAATGCCTTTTAGTCCTTTCAGCTCAAGCGGATAAATGCCATAAACGGCGAAATTAACATTCAATGTAGATTCAACTAAAAATACCAGCCAAAAAGCCAGCAGGAAAAGGCTGGGAAATACCAAGCTGTGCCTGAAAATTTTCTTTTCAAGCTCCGGGTCGGTCAGTTCGTGTTTTGGTGGGTAGTAGTTGAATATGGGCATTTAAATTAGTTTGTCGATTAAGCGTACAAATCCGTAGATATCTTCTTCGGTCGTATCAAAAGAGGTCATCCAGCGTACTTCAGACGTGGACTCGTTCCATACATAGAAAAAGTACTTTTCCTGAAGTTTAGGAATCACTTCTTTCGGAAGTAGGGCAAACACGCCATTGGCTTCGGTTTTTTGCGTGAGTTTTACTTTGCCGGTTTTCAGCACTTCTTTTTCAAGTAGTTTGGCCATTTTGTTGGCATGCGATGCATTGGTTTTCCACAAGTCGTTTTTGAAATAAGCCAGAAACTGAGCTCCCACGAAGCGCATTTTCGAAAAAAGCTGCATACTTTGCTTGCGAATATATTTGGTATTGGCGGTGAGCCCGGGATTGAAAAATACAACAGCTTCGCCCATGAGCATGCCATTTTTTGTGCCGCCAAACGAAAGCAGATCCACGCCGGCATCTTTTGTGAAAGCCTTAAATGGAAGCCCCAGAGCCACCGCGGCATTGGCAATTCGAGCGCCGTCCATGTGCAGCAGCATGTTGTGGCGGTGGGCGAGCGCCGCGATTGCTTTAATTTCTTCAACCGAATAAACGGTGCCCAACTCCGTCACTTGCGAAATGGAAATAACCTTGGGTTGCGAGTGATGTTCAAAATCGAAACCGTGCAAGTATTTTTGAATACCAGCGGGTGTAATTTTGCCTTTTTCGCTGGGAACAGGCAACAGCTTGCAGCCGGTGAATTTTTCAGGGGCGCCACACTCGTCCACTTCAATGTGGGCGGTATCGGCACAAATGATGGAATGAAACGAGTGGGTGACCGTTGAAAGGGCCAGCACATTGGCGCCTGTTCCGTTAAAAACAAAATACACATCGGTTTCTGTTCCAAATTCTTTTTTAAACAGTCCAATCGCTTCCCGGGTCACCGGGTCGTCACCATAGCCAACCACATGCCCTGTGTTGGCTTGTTCTATTGATTTTAGAATCTCCGGATGTACTCCGGCATTATTATCGCTGGCAAAGCCTCTGCTCATGATCTGATTTTTTAATTGAGGGTTTAACAATTTAAAGGTACTCGTGTTTTAACTTTACAACAGCCAGCTCATTGGTTTTTTATTTGGAATACTTTTTCGCACTGGAGTTGTAAGGCAGCATAAAAGAAAAGAAAAATTTGAACCCAGCAAATTCGAATGAAAGAAAAAATTAACCTGTTTTGGTTTCGTCGCGACCTGAGAATTGCAGACAATCATGGCTTGTACAGCGCACTTACTTCGGGAAAACCGGTGTTGCCGGTGTTTATTTACGACACCAACATCTTGAATGATCTGAATGACGATGACAGTAGGGTGGAGTTTATTGCTGGGCAGGTAAACAGGTTGAAGGTGGAGTTTGAACGGCACAACAGCACGCTGTGGATTTTTCACGGAAAACCCTTGGCGGCCTTTAAACGTTTGTGGGTGGAATATGAAATTGACACAGTTTATACGAATGAGGATTACGAACCCTACGCCCGTGAGCGCGACGAACGGGTGCAATCGTTCTTGAGCTCTGGCGGCGTAAGCTTTCAGTCTTTGAAAGATCAGCTGATTTTTCACAAAGATGAAATTGTGAAACCCGATGGGAAGCCCTACACCGTTTTTACGCCGTACAGCAAAAAGTGGCTTCAAAAGCTAAACAATCGTCTGCCAGAAAGTTATCCTTCAGAAAAGCACCTGCGAAATTTATTGAAAACCGAACCCATGGATGAGGTGAGCTTACGCGACCTGGGTTTTCGAAAGGGGAAACTTGAGTTTCCGGAGAAGAAGATTGATGCAGGCTTACTGAATGAATATGCCGCCCGCCGCGACTTCCCGGCACAGGATGGTACTTCGCATTTGGGTATTCACCTGCGTTTCGGAACAATCAGTATCCGGCAGTTGACCCGAAAGGCGATGCAACATTCGGCTGTATTTTTAAATGAGCTGATTTGGCGAAACTTCTACATGGATATTCTTTGGCACTTTCCACATGTTGAAAAGCACGCTTTTAAACCGGCCTATGATTTTATTCCCTGGCTAAATTCAGAAAAGAATTTTGCGCGATGGAGCGAAGGAACAACTGGCTATCCGCTGGTCGATGCCGGCATGCGAGAATTAAACGAAACGGGCTACATGCATAACCGCATTCGCATGGTAACTGCCAGCTTTTTGTGCAAGCACCTGCTGATTGACTGGCGGTGGGGCGAAGCTTACTTTGCAGAAAAGCTGCTGGATTATGAGCTGGCTTCGAACAATGGCGGCTGGCAATGGGCCGCCGGAACAGGTTGCGATGCGGCGCCGTATTTCCGGGTGTTTAACCCCAGTTTGCAAGCTCAAAAGTTCGATCCCGACTTGAAATACATTCGTCGTTGGGTTCCTGAGTTTGAAAGTCCGAATTATCCGCGGCCAATCGTCGATCATGCCACGGCCCGGCAACGCGCCATTGATATCTACAAAAAAGCGCTGGCAGATGGACGAACCTAGTGACGCTTTCACAGCTTTTTCCGGTTCGTTCTTTTCATAGGCGAAAAGTCACGTGTGGTTTTCCTTAAAGTCACGTGTGACTTTAACCGGAATCACGTGTGATTTCATCCAAAGTCACGTGTGACTTTTAAAAGAGGCCTTTTGTTTCTGTGTTTTCTATGAATGATTTCTTTTTCGGCTTGTGCAGTTTAATGAAATTGGCCGGGCCCCACACTCCAGCAAAACATCATCGTTCCAGATAGTTTTAGGAGAGAATTGAAAATTTGACTAAGTTTGTGAAAAGGAAAATCAAATGATTGAATACAAAGCCATAATAAAGAGAAATCCTAACAAAAGATTTGGAAAACCTTGCGTTAGAGACACGAGGATTACCGTGTTTGATGTGCTGGGATGGTTGGCATCTGGAATGACTATTGATGAAATTATTGATGATTTTCCTGAATTGACCGTGGATGATATTAAAGCATGCTTGGCCTATGCTGCAGATCGGGAGCATAAAATTCAGCACGCATCATGAGACTGCTTTTTGATCAAAACATCTCCTTTCGGATTACAAAAAAGCTGACTGTTTTATTTCCTGAGTGTAGGCATGTTTCGGATTGCGGGTTAATGAACTGTGAAGACCATGAAATCTGGGAGTACGCACAAAAAAATGACTACTCAATTGTAACATTTGATTCCGATTTTTATGACATAAGTGTCATAGATGGCCATCCTCCAAAGATCATTTGGATCAGGATAGGTAATCTGACAACAAAGGACATTGTTCAGCTTTTGACAAAAAATAAAGCGGTGATTGATAAGTTTATTGATAGCGACGATTTTAAAGATATTTCTTGTCTAGAAATTGATTAAAATCACATGCCCTGGCGAGTTTCAAACGGTGCCTAACAAATCGTCTCAAATCTCGACAGATACCTAATCGCATAGCCTTTTATGAATCCCCTTTTACCCAATTCACGATTTTTGGGTCGTCGGGTTTGGTTCGTGGTTCCGCGTAGTCAACCAAGTGGCCTTCTGCGTCAATCATATATTTTTGAAAGTTCCAGCCCACTTCCGAATCCGAAACGCCGTTCTTTTCTTTCTGGGTCAGCCACTGGTATAGCGGGTGCATGTCATCGCCTTTCACCGAAATCTTTGACATCATGGGAAAAGTAACCCCGTAGTTGCGTTCGCAAAACTCAGCAATCTCGTCATTTGATCCGGGTTCCTGCTCGTTGAAATTGTTGGCCGGAAAACCGATAATGGTGAATTCATCTCCTCCATATTCGTCGTAAAGCTTCTGCAGTAGTTCATACTGTGGGGTGAGGCCACACTTTGAGGCGGTATTGACCACCAGTACTTTTTTCCCTTTTAACTGACTTAGGTCAAACTCGGCTCCTTCAATGTCCTGAACTTTGAAATCGTGGAAACTTGTTTGGCTAAATCCGATGGCGGATAAAAAAAGAAATGTGAATAAAAATGTCAATCGTTTCATGATCGAATGTTGTTTGGTTTAACTTCATCTAAAACAGTAAGAACCCGAAAAAGTTTGGTTTGCGCATAGGCTGGTCTTCTTAATTCTTGTTAATAAATTCCCCCTGAATTTCCTCTCAAAATGTTTATCTTTGGGCTTCATCAAATGAAATTATGGAGAATTTTATTGTTTCTGCCCGAAAATACAGGCCCGATACTTTTCAAACGGTTGTAGGCCAACTATCGATTACTTCGACCCTGAAAAATGCCATCAAAAACAACCAGCTGGCACATGCCTACTTGTTTTGTGGCCCGCGTGGTGTCGGAAAAACAACTTGCGCCCGTATTTTTGCTAAAACAATCAATTGTCAGAACCTTACGGCTGATACTGAACCCTGTAATCAGTGCGAATCGTGCCAGGCGTTTAATGGCAGCCGTTCATACAATATTCATGAGCTCGATGCGGCATCGAATAACTCGGTGGATGATATCCGGAATTTGACGGATCAGGTTCGCATTCCGCCCCAAATTGGCAAGTACAGCATCTACATTATCGATGAGGTTCACATGCTGTCGCAGGCCGCTTTCAATGCCTTTTTGAAAACATTGGAAGAGCCGCCCAAACATGCGATTTTTATTTTGGCAACCACCGAAAAGCACAAGATCATTCCAACCATTCTGTCGCGTTGTCAGATCTTCGATTTCAATCGCATTAAAATTGCTGATATTTCTGATCATTTGGGGTTTGTGTCCAAAAGTGAGCAGGTGGCCATTGAAGCTGAAGCCCTGAATGTGATTGCACACAAAGCCGATGGCGCCATGCGCGACGCGCTGTCAATCTTCGACCAGATTGTGAGTTTCTCGGGACGCGAAATCACTTATAAAGATGTGATTTCGAACCTGAACGTGCTGGATTACGATTATTATTTTCGCCTGATTGATTTACTCCTGAAAAACGACGTGCCCAATGCGCTCTTGCTTTTTAACGAGGTGCTGGATCACGGTTTCGACGGACATCATTTTATAAACGGGCTGAGCAGCCACATCCGCGACTTGATGGTTTGCAAAGACCCGGTAACGGTTCAACTGCTTGAAGTTGGCGGCGAAATCAGGGAGAAATACAAAGCCCAGGCAGGCATTTGCGATGCGGGGTTTTTGCTGGAGGCTCTGAAAATCAGTAACGAGTGCGACATGCAGTACAAGACCAGTCAGAACAAACGCTTGCTGGTTGAACTGAGCTTGATTAGAATGGCACAGCTCACCTTAAAAAAAAAATAGCTGACGATACCGATCAGCCCCAATTGGAACCCATTTTCTCCGGCGTTCAGGAGCCAGCCGTAACAAAGGCGAACCCGGCCGTGTCGAAAACCCAGCCCACCCAGCAAAAGGCCTCCAGCGAAGATGAAGTTTCTGCTAAGGTTCCTGTGAAAAGGATGATCAAAAAGCGGGGGAGCGGTTACACGCCCTCCATAAAAGACGCGCTTTCGGGTAAGCTTGCTGAAAAAGGCGAGGAAGACGCGCAGGAAAAGATGAAGTATTATGCCGGCGAACAGCTTACCGAAACTTTTACACAAGAACAGTTTGCTGAAAAATGGGCCGAATACCTGCAACGCTTGGAGGATCGGCCTAATTTAAAGGCTACTCTGGCGAGGACTCCACAATTGGCCGATAATTTCAAGCTGAATCTATCCATTGATAATTCGGTTCAGATGGAAGAAATCAGTAAAATTAAGCCCGATTTGGTGTCCTGGTTGCGGAAAGAATTGCGAAACACAAGCATCGAACTAATCGCAGATATTGTTGTTCAGGAATCTGAGTACAAGCCATATTCCGAAACCGAAAAACTGGCCGAGATGGTCAAGAAAAATCCGAATCTGGCTATGCTGAAACAGCGATTTAATCTGGATTTTGGCGAATAAACCCAGAAGCTCGGTTTTAAACCATTGTTAACCGTTTGTGAAATGAGTTCACAACATGAGCCAGTCAATTATTTTTTAGTATTTTTGAGTAAAACATAAAAAGGAGGTCACTATGCTTAAAGAAAAAGTTTTAAAAGCCCTGAACAATCAGATTAATGCAGAAATGCACTCAGCTTATCTTTATTTGTCTATGTCAGCTTATTTCGAAGATAAAGGATTGGCTGGTTTTGCGAATTGGATGAAAGTACAGTACAAAGAAGAGCTTTCGCACGCTTTGAAAATATTTGATTACGTGAACGAACGTAATGGCCGGGTCGTATTGGAACCGATTGCCGGAGTGCCCATTGATTTTGATGGAATTATTGATGTTTTTGAGAAAACATTGGAACATGAGCAAAAAGTAACGCAGATGATTGATGAGCTCATGGACGTGGCTGTTGGTGCCAGCGATCATGCAACGCAGAGTTTCTTGCAGTGGTTTGTTGATGAGCAGGTTGAAGAAGAAGCCAATGTCAATGAGTTACTCGATAATTTACGTTTGATCGACGGACAAGGAAATGGGGTTTTCATGCTTAACCGCGAATTGCAGGCCCGTACCTTTGTTGATGAAACGCAGGCAGAATAAGAACTTTATTGTTGAAGATTTTTGAAAGGCTGCCTGTTTTGGGTAGCCTTTTTTGTTTAAGCTAATGGTACGATTGATTCAGAAAATTCGGGTGCAATGAATAAACTGATTGAAAACGCTTGGTTGAATTTGAGGGAAACTTGCCAAAATTCCTCGTCCGTAGATGAATTGGATGAAATAGAAAAAGCTTTTGATTTTGCCTGGCAGTCGCTTGGCGAAAATACCTGGCCCAATGGCGATCTTATTTTGGTGCATTCGCTCGAAGTGGCCCAAGTGGTCGCTCAGGAAGTGGGACTTGGAGTGAGTTCCATTATAGCCGGAATGTTGCACAATGTGACCGACGAAAAACTCAGCGACCGGCCCGATTTTCAGACCATTGAAAAGCAGTTTGGCCCGGTGGTTTCCGGTATTCTGGAAGGCATGGCGAAGATCAACGCCCTGGGAACCGACACCGTTGATCTCCACTCGGAAAACTACCGCAAACTGATGCTGGCCTTGGCAGGCGATGTCCGGGTTATCTTGGTGAAGATCTCGGACCGGCTGCATGTGATGCGTCATTTGGACGACTATGCTGCCTCGGCTCAGCAGAAAATAGCCATGGAAACGGCCCACCTTTATGCGCCGCTGGCTCATCGCCTGGGCTTGTATTATATCAATTCCGAGATGCTGGATTTATGCCTAAAATATACCAATCCGGATGCCTATCAATATGTTGCCGACAGGCTAAAAGAAAGCAAGGAAGAACGCAAAAACTTTGTTGCGGCTTTCGTCAAACCAATTGAAGAAAAGTTAAAAGCCCGCGGCTTTCAGTTCGATATGAAAGCCCGCACGAAAGCCATCAATTCCATCTGGAAAAAAATGCAGAACAGTAAAGTGAGCTTCGATGAAGTTTATGATTTGTTTGCCATCCGGGTGATTTTGGACTCGGAACCGGGGCTCGAAAAATCGGATTGCTGGCAGGTTTATTCGATTGTTACCGACGAGTACCAATCAAACCCTGAGCGTATGCGTGATTGGATTACTGTACCGAAATCGAATGGTTACGAAAGCTTGCATGCCACGGTGTTGGGGCCACAAAAGAAATGGGTCGAAATTCAGATTCGGACCAAGCGAATGGACGAAATTGCGGAGAAGGGCCTCGCTGCACACTGGAAATACAAAGGCGGATCGGCCAGTGCCGAAATGGAAAGCTGGCTGGCCAATGTTCGCGAAATCCTGGAAAATCCGGATTTGAACATTGTCGATTTTATCGATGATTTTAATACAAATATTTACAATGACGAAATTTTTGTGTTTACACCCAAGGGCGATTTGAAGCGCTTGCCGGCCGGAGCCACCTTGCTCGACTTTGCTTATGAAATTCATTCTGAAGTGGGCGATCATTGTGTTGGCGGCATGTTGGATGGCCGAAAAGTGACCCTGCGCTATAAGCTTAAGAATGGTGATCAGGTGTCGGTTGATACGTCATCAAAGCAGCAGCCCAAACTCGACTGGCTTGACTTTGTGATTACCACCAAGGCCAAATCGCGGATCAAGGCTAGTGTGAACGAAGAGCGTAAAAATGAAGCAGAGAACGGAAAAGAGATTTTACTTCGGAAGTTGAAAAACTGGAAAATTGACTACAATGATGAGCTGATCCGCATGCTTTTAAAGCATTACAATCTGAAATTGGCGCAGGATTTATATTATAATATTTCGGTCGGAAAGATAGAGCCATTGGCAATTAAAGAGTTGGTTGGTGAAAAGGAAAGCGAAGCAACAGCCAGGCAAAAAGCCGAAGAGATACTTTCGCTGGACCAGTTGAAAGATCTGGATTTTTCCAGTGGGAACGACTATTTGGTGATTGACAACAACATTAAAAACGTCAATCATAAGTTGGCACCCTGTTGTAACCCAATTTTTGGTGACCCGATTTTTGGTTTCGTCACCATCAGCGATGGGATCAAAATTCACCGCCGTACCTGTCCAAACGCCAAGCAACTGTTTGAGCGGTATCCTTACCGGGTGATTCCGGCGCGGTGGCGCGACTCAAAAAAGCGGAGTTCGTTTCAGGCAACCATTCGCTTGTCG
The DNA here is from genome assembly GCF_001270965.1 of Sunxiuqinia dokdonensis. Taxonomy (GTDB): domain Bacteria; phylum Bacteroidota; class Bacteroidia; order Bacteroidales; family Prolixibacteraceae; genus Sunxiuqinia; species Sunxiuqinia dokdonensis. The sequence continues at coordinate 69,112 of NZ_LGIA01000148.1, forward strand.
GGTACCGACGAAACAGGCATTGTGGCCAATATTTCGCATGTTATTGCCAAAGATATTGGAGTGCAAATGCGTTCGATCAATATTGATTCGGTAAATGGTGAGTTTGAAGGTACCTTGCGTGTTTTTGTCAATAATCTGGAGCACCTGGACTTTTTAATTCACAAACTGCAAAATATCAAAGGCGTGCTTAATGTATCGAGAGCGGATACTTAGCTGAATTGGGTTTGTGCTGGGGTGCGGCGGATTCCGATCCGCCGGCAGTGCCTTTTGAAAGACACTTTGAGATATTCAACGATAAATTGTGGATCGGAATCCGCAACACCCTTTGCTGGGTAGAGATGTAAAGAAATAAACAGCTCGGATGAGGCTAAGCCATCCGAGCTGTTTTTAATGTACTTGTTTTAAGTTGGATTCAAGCCAGGAGAACCACTCGAGTTCTCACGGTTGTTTCCCATCAGCGTAGGAATTAAACGATATACTCAGGTATTTTCTAACCTATCTTTTTACCGGCCATAGGGCCTGGTTTCAGGCTATGAATTTCATCAATATGTACCAAAATAACCGCTTTGGGCTTTGGCATGCCCGCTTTTACTGACATGGCGGCTGATTGGTCATAAATGTCACCATCCGTTAGTACTTCCGGTGTACCAATAAATCGGAAACCATCAACTTTCTCGCGGTCAACCACGGCTACAACGACTTTTGAACCATCAAGTATGTTCTGGTAGGTTTTGCCTCCTGTTCCTTCTGAGAAAATCAAGGTCTCATCGTTGAATACTCTCGTCGAGCGTTTTGGGGCATTATTGGGTAATCCTTCCTTGCTAACTGTGGCGTGGAAACATTGTTGAGACCCAATCATTTCTTTCATTTCTTTTGTGAGTTTCGACATCGCTTTAAGTTTTTAAGTTATTCTAAATCAAGTAATATATTGTTCTCTATTTTGATAAGTATATCCGTTAATTGCTTTTGTTCTGATTGCGTTACTCCTTTAAGTGCTACATCCGATGCTTCTTTCCAGCAATTTTGAATGTCGTTTTTAATGGCCTCTACTTTAGGTTGAAGGAATACATTACACACCCGGCTATCCTTTTCACTCTTCTTTTTGGTTACATAATCCATTTTGACCAACTTCTCAACGATTCGGGTTACGTTTGCAAAATCCTTTTTCGCTCTTTTGGCCAGCTCCCCAATCGACAAGCCATTTTCCTGCCATAAAAAATACAATACTACCCATTGGTCTGGGGTGATTTTCAGTTCTTTTCTTGCAATTATATTAAATACCTGTCGCTTCATTAAAACGGCAAGGGTTGAGATTCGGTGATTAACTATATTTTCCAGGTTATGATCCATCGGATATTTATTTAATGTTGAAGCAAATCTACAAACATTATTTGTCACGACAAATAAAAAATATATATTTGTCATGACAAGCGATTGATGTTGATTTTAAAAATTGATACTTATGAAATGTTTTGTAACAGGAGGTTCCGGATTTGTCGGAAGCAATTTGATCACCATGCTCCTTGATGAGGGAATGGAAGTTTTGGCGATGGCACGGTCTGAAAAATCAGCCCAAACAATAAGAAATCTCGGAGCAAAACCAGTCTCGGTCGATATGGCAGAGCCGGAGCATTTGGCAAAAGAACTTGAAGGTTGTTCGGTGATTTTTCATTTGGCTTCAGCAACTGACTTTACGAAAGGCTATGATTATGCTTATGAAATCAATGTTGCAGGCACTGAGAAATTGGTTGAAGCCGCTAAAAAAGCAAAAGTTCCGAGGTTTGTCTATATCAGTACTGCAGCAATTATTCTGCGGGGAAAACCTGTGTACAATGCCGATGAAAACCTGACCTATTCGGAATTACCCAAAGGTAATTACTGTAAAACCAAATCGTTGGCAGAAGAGATTGTTTTGAGGAATAACTCACCGGAATTTGAAGTGATCATTGTTCGACCTCCTTTGGTTTGGGGCAATGGCAGTGCGGTGAAGTATATGGTGGAGGCTTGTAAAGAGAATAAACTGTCGTGGTTTAATCAGGGAAATTATAAAGTTCCTGTCAGTCACGTTAAAAACCTTTGTCATGGTATTCTCTTAGCATTTAAGAATGGAAAAGCCGGTGAAATGTACTACATCGCTGACAAGGAACATGTTGTTTTTAGAGATTTCCTAACCGATGTACTCGCTACGCAGGATCTTGAACCACCTAAGAAAAACATGAACAGAGGTTTGGCTTTGCTGATTGCGCATTCAATTTCAGCATTTTGGAAATTGTCGGGCAAAAAAGGAGCTCCGGCATTTAGTGCCGAAATTATTCATATGCAAGGAACCGAGTACACAATCTCCGATCGAAAGGCTCGGAAGGAATTGGGATACGAAGATATTCTGTCTTATCAGGAGGGCTTGGAAGAGCTAAAAGTCGGCATCTAAAGATTCAAAAGACAAGGCCCTGGTAAAGAAAATACAGAACTGCTGTTCTGGTATTACACCTTTAATTTAAGTTTAGAGAATGACAGACCGGATGACTCAAAGTTGTCCGGTCTGTATTATTGTACAGGGTTGTAAATCCGATATCGTCTGGATGGATAGCGAACGCCAGAAGAACAATTTGGCGACTTAGCTGTCTGGAAAAACGAAGATAAAAGGATGAAACAGCAATAACAGTAATAGATGACAGCTCATTTTTATGGTTTTAAAGCGCGGTCGCTGCAAGGCGGGGAGATCGATTTTTCGGCTTACCAAGGGCAGGTGGTGGTGGTTGTGAACACCGCTAGCAAGTGTGGTTTCACTCCACAATACGAAGGACTTGAAAAATTGTATGCACAATACAAGGAACGTGGACTGGTGATTTTGGGTTTTCCGTGTAATCAGTTTGGCAATCAGGAACCGGGTTCGGAAGGAGAAATTCAGGAAGGTTGTCTGGTGAATTATGGGGTTACCTTCCCGATGTTTGGAAAGGTTGACGTGAATGGAAGCGATGCGCATCCTGTGTTTCAATTTCTGAAAAAGAAACTACCTGGCCTGTTGGGTGGTAAAATCAAATGGAACTTCACCAAGTTTTTGATTGACAGGGATGGGAATCCGGTCAAGCGTTTTGCGCCGGTGACCAAGCCTGCGAAAATGGAAAAGGAGATTCTGAAATGGCTTTGAGTCGGTGGCTGAACAGCATTTCGCCGGTTACTGGACAGAAATTACACTTAATAAGTGACGGTCCTAAACGTAATACAATTGGTCACTCCCGGATCCACTCCGTTTTGTCGCTGGCCGCAATCCTGGTTCGTTTTGGGCGTTGAAACGACTCGTCCGGTTCACCCAAAATGAAAAATCCGATGGGTGTGTCTTCGTCTTCCAACTTCAAAAAATCACGCATCTGATTGGAGTAACAAAGATCGCCGGTACTCAAATAGCCTCCAATTCCGAAGGCTTTCAGACTGAGGTAAATATTTTCAACAGCACAAGCCACCGACACAATGTCTTCTTGCTTTGGAAAACGTTTGTGCGGATCGCGTTTCGCAATGACAGCGATGACGTGCGAGACACGCTTCCATTTGTCGCTGTATGCCTGGTATTTAAAGTCGAAAAATTTGTCTGGAGGCGTGATCTGCTTATAGATTTCCTGTTGGGTGCTGAAAAATCGTTTAACTCCATCGCCTGCAAATACCTTAAAATGCCAGGCTTGCACCAGGCCGTGCGAAGGAGCCCAACTGGCGTTTTCCAGCAGTTTTTCGATCACGGAGTCATCAATCTGACTTCCTTCTTTCAACCCATTAACAAAAGTCGATTCACGGCTTTTAAGCCATTCTGAAATATCATGTATTGTTTTTTCCATTTTTCAATTTTGATGTACGTTGTTTGAATTAAACACCAAAGTGGCCCGGAGGTTTAGCGGACTTGAAGCAACATTTTGTGGGATTCCTCAAGTGTTAATGATTGTTATAATTTGCGTCAGCGGAGTCTGTCAGGATAATAAATGGTGTGATTTGGTGTTTAATTGTCGTGATCATTGCTGCGAGATGTTTGAATGGTTGTCGACTACCTGCCTTATGTCCTGTATGTTGGTGAAAGAAGAGCGTTTGATTTTACGACCAATAAAATCTTAGCTGATTTAGTTTTGAATGATCACCACGAAGTGAGTTGTGGTGGAATTTCGCGATGCAAGCACGTTTGCATCATGCGAAGTTCTGCTTGTTTTAAAGAATGAAAACCCAAAGATTTGAAAGCATGAGATTAATTGCATCAGCACATATTTTGACTTTTTTAGTGTTCTTTTTGGCCTGTCAGTCGGATCCCTCAGAGATTTCTGAAGACATTAAAAAGGCACAGTTTGCCAATATCGATGAAAACCTGGTCATCAGGCCTTACATCGAAAATCCTCGCTATTGGCAGTACCAAGGTGAACCTGTTTTGTTGTTGGGGGCGACCAACAATGATAACTTATTTCAGTCTGCCGATATGAAAGAGCAACTGGATGTACTCGCGAGCATAGGCGGAAATTATATTCGAAACACCATGAGTTCGCGCGACGAAGGCGATATCTGGCCTTTTCATAAGCAAGCCGATGGCCTTTATGATTTGGAAAAGTGGAATGACCAATACTGGAAACAATTTGAAGAACTTCTGAAACTCACCGCTGAGCGAAATATTATTGTTCAGATTGAAGTGTGGGATCGCTTCGATTTTTCTCAGGATTTTTGGCAGACCAATCCGTTCAATCCGAAAAATAACATCAACTATTCAGTTTCCTCAGGGGGAATGGCCGATGAATATCCGCATCATCCGGGCGGCGACTTGCAGACTTTCTTTCATAGTTTGGAAGGTATGCCGCGCTACAAGCCTGAGCTGGACAGGATCAGAGCATACCAGGAAAAGTTTGTAAAAAAGATGTTGTCCTATTCATTGAACTACGGGCATGTTCTGTATTGCATCAATAATGAAACCAACACACCTGTGGAGTGGGGAAAATATTGGATTAATTTCATAAAAAATGAAGCCGGGAGAGGCCTGATCTATGCAACGGACATGTTCGACCGGTTTCTGGAGTCGCAATCCTGCGAGTCGTGCCAGGAAGCTTTACTCAGTCCTGATGAATATGCTTTTGTTGACGCCTCGCAGCTGAACTGGAATGTGGGGCAGGAACATTGGGATAATTTGCGTTGGGTGATGGGGCAAAGAGAAAAAATGAGCCTACGACCTGTAAACAGTGTTAAAGTGTATGGAAAAGCTGCTTCTCCAGGTTCAAACGGCGGTGTTCAGCGCTTTAGCCGCGATGTTATGGGAGGATTTGCTGCGGTTAGGTTTCATCGTCCCAATACAGGAAATGGCTTGAATGAATCGGCTATTGCAGCCATAAAAGCAGTGCGCAAAATTGAGACCGTCAGCCATTTTTGGAGCATGGAGCCAAAACAGGAATTGTTGCGTGAACGTGAATCGAATGAAGCGTATTTGACAGCGAAAGAAGGCGAAACTTATGTGTTGTTGTTTCCCGGCGGTGGCTCCGTGCAATTGGATTTGAGTAGTCATCCCAAAACATTTTATGGCCGATGGATTAGCATAGCCACCGGCGAATGGGGCGGCGAGTTCGAATTGCAGGGTGGCCAATCGCAGCAGATTTCAACCTCGGACTCAAAAGGATGGTTTGCTGTTATTTCAGATCGTGATTCTTTTGAATAAGCTTTGTAAATTTGTCTTTCCTTTGAAGAGTTGAAAAGAAAAGAGACACATGACGGAAGAATTGAACGATATCAAAAAGCAGGTGCAGGCCAATCAGTTGCAAGAAGCGGCGCAACAGATTGACCACTTACTTCAACAACAGCCAGATTTTGCGGAACTGCATTTTATTCAGGGACAGATTTTTTTCAAGCAGCAACAGTGGGGACGGGCCATTAACGCATACAACCGGGTGCTGGAACTTGAGCCCAACCATCCCAATGCCCAGTCGCAAATTGATATGGCCAATAGTATTTTAGGCTATTTTACGCCCGATATGTTTAATCCTTAGTTGTTGTCTGGTCAGAATTTGCAGGTGCAACGCCAGTGGAGCTATCTGAAAAAACTAAAATGGACACTTCCATAATGACGACTTTCCTGAAACTCTTTCATTTCGGAGAAATCAAAATATTTGGAGTGCTCGAGGATGAACAGTCCGTTTTCATTTAGCAATTCATTGTTGAAGATCAGTGCCGGAACCTCCTTGAATCGGGGGTGGTCATATGGAGGATCGGCAAAAATAACATCAAATTTTTCAGTGGTCTGTTCACAATAGGAAAAGGCATTGCCTTTTATTGCTCGAATTTCCTTGGTGGCATTCAGCTTTTGAACTACGGAGCGGATGAACTGGTGGTGTTGGTAATTGAACTCAATTGTAGTAATATCGGTACATCCTCTCGACAAAAATTCAAAAGAAATACTCCCGGTTCCTGCAAAAAGGTCCAATATTTTAATCTCTTCAAAATCAACCTGATTGGTTAGAATATTAAAAAGGCTCTCTTTGGCCATGTCGGTTGTGGGTCTGGCCTTGAAATTTTTTCCCGGGCTAAATTGCCTTCCCCGGTGAATTCCGCCTACAATTCTCATGTTTATTCATTTAAAAGATTTACAAACCGCGCATCCGGAAGCTGGTCAAACAGGTAACTGTAGTACACGTCGCTATTTAGCTGGATGATTGTTACATTCTTAAAATATTGCCGAAGCTGGTGATAGATCGGATACCGCTTGTTTACCCGGCCACTCAATTGAATAGCAGGCCCGTCAATCTGCTCGGATTGCAGGACATTCAGAATGTAGTAAAGCAAATCATTGTCGTTGCGGTATTTAAATGAATTGCAGAAACGAATTGCCCTTTGGTCGAGCAAGGTTAATGTGAGTTGATTTCGATACAAATGGGCATTCAATACCGGTTGCGTACTTGTTTGCCTTACGCTTTTGTTCAATAGTAATTCAAGTTCATTCTGAATAAGGATTCCGGGGTGTTTGTCGTTTAGGAATCGCTTCACTTTTCGCGGAACCGCTGTCAGCAAAACCTGATCGTAGGCGGCGACCGGAAGAAAACTAAGCTCTTCGTCATCGGCCAGGTCGAGGTTGAGCTGATAGATGGCCTGCCCGGCTTGCTCTTCCGCGAAAGATTTGGGCAGAAGCATCATTTTGCCCGGTGACGAATAAATGATCCTAGTGGTTTTGAAATCGGCATCGAGGATGTCGAATTCGGAATAAATATCCTTTAGCTTGCGATGAAGGAACTTGGGATTGCCGGAAAACTCCTTGTGAAACAAGTATATATATTTGTTTTGGAGTCCATCCCGGATACAAAAAGAAAATCCATCCAGACTGAACTGGATGGATAAATGATATTCTTGTGTAAAATTTAAATCAAAGGTTTCGTCAACAAGCAATAAGTGTTGCATACCAACTTTTTACTCCCAGTTACCGGCATTGTTTGTAGTTTCAGTCAATGAACCGACTTTCAATCCCGGATATTTTCCGTTGGTACGCCTTTGGTCATTCAGATTAATGACCATTTGGCGATCCAGGTTTTTCAAAATGGTGTTGTTGTGCGCTTTTGCTTCGAATACAGGAACTTGAATACCAGATCCGGTGGTAATGATATTGGTTCCCAGGTGGAATTCTGCAACGGTATCTTTAACAGGTACCATTTTTATCTTTTCAGCTTGGTATGAAGGTCCAAACAAGCTATCCAAGACGCTCATTTTAAGTGTATCTCTGATGATCAGCCCTTTCTTGATCGCTGTTTCTTCAGTTAATCCAGCTTCGATCATACTATCGCTTAGCATTCCAATTTTTCGAACTAAAGGAAGCGAATCCGTTTTTATAAAAGTGATCAAGCTATCCCAGTCAGCAGTAAAGTGTCCATGCACATCTTTAAACGCCAGTTGCGCTTTTCTGATATCCTTTAAGCGTTCAACAGTAGCTTTATATCTGGCATCTTTGGCTTTTTCAAACTCAATAGGCCTTTCAATACTCTGGTAGATAAAGTATGCAAGGATGATTGCAGCGACTATTAGTACGATCTGAATAACTGTCTTCATCTGTAATTTTTTAAGATTAGTTTATGTTTGCATGCAAATTTATAAAAAAAATCAAATTAGTATCCGTGGAATAGTTTTAATTTCGCAGGAATGTTGAAAAAACACTTGAAAGAACATATTTGTCAGAATCTGGGTTTTGAACCAACAACCGGGCAAAATCTCCTGTCCGAAAAGCTGGCTGATTTTATAGCCAATGGCGATCCGGATGAGCTGTTTTTACTGAAAGGCTATGCCGGAACGGGTAAGACCAGCATGCTCAATGCGTTGGTAAAAACACTGCGTGCCTTTAGGTTCCAGACGGTTCTTTTGGCGCCAACCGGACGGGCTGCCAAAGTGCTTGCATCCTACACCGGACAGAGTGCTTTCACCATTCATAAAAAAATCTACCGACAGCAATCCACTACCGATGGATTTGGGAAATTCATGCTGGATAAGAACTTGGCAAAAAACTGTTTTTTCATTGTTGATGAAGCATCCATGATTTCTAATTCATCGGCCGAAAGCTCGGTGTTTGGATCAGGGCGATTGCTTGACGATTTGTATGAATATGTACACACCGGCGCAAATTGCAAATTGGTGTTGGTTGGCGACACCGCCCAGCTTCCACCGGTTGGAATGGAGATGAGCCCGGCCCTGGATGTGTCGGAGCTGGAGATGTATGGCAGCAAGGTGATGCATCACGAATTGGTCGATGTGGTCAGGCAGGCGCTCGATTCAGGCATCTTGTACAATGCCACGCAACTGCGGTCGCTGATCAATGAGCCTTATTTTCAACCGGCTTATTTCCCCATTGAGCTTTCTGGTTTTAACGATATCCAGCGGATTGGCGGAGCGGAGTTGATCGATAAAATATCGGACTGTTACGACAAGTATGGCGAACAGCAAACCATGGTGATTACCCGTTCAAACAAACGGGCGAACAGATTTAACGAAGGGATTCGATCCACCATTCTTTACAAGGAAGCCGATATTACAATTGGCGATTTGCTGATGGTGGTTAAAAATAACTACTTCTGGCTGGGCGATGACAAGCGGCTCGATTTTATTGCCAATGGCGATATTGTCGAAATTCAGTCGATCTACAACTACGAAGAGTTGTATGGTTTTCGGTTTGCCAATGTGTGCCTGAAGTTTATTGATTACGACGATTTGGAAATAGACTGCAAAATCATTCTCGAAACCCTCAATATTGAAACCGCTTCGCTTGGCTACGAGCAAAGTCAGCGCTTGTTCCAAGCGGTGGCCGAGGATTACGCTGATATCAGAAGTAAGAAAAAACGTTGGGAAAAAATCAAGGAGAACGAGTATTTCAATGCTTTGCAGGTCAAGTTTGCCTATGCGGTCACTTGTCATAAAGCGCAAGGCGGCCAATGGGACGCTGTTTTTGTTGACCAGGGCTACCTGGTGGAAGATCGGCTGGATGTGGAATACCTGCGTTGGTTGTACACGGCATTTACCCGCCCGGTGAAGGAGTTGTTTCTGGTCAATTTCAACAAAGAATTTTTTGAAACAAAAGTGGATTGAACGGATGGAAAGGGCAATTATTAATTGCTGAAATAAAAATTAGCGGACGACAACATAAACCTGGTCTTCTTCAACGGCATAAGTTTCTGGAAAAATCGCTGTTGCTTCATTTAAAATTACCTCCGGATCTTTGTAGCGGGCCGAGAAGTGGCCTAGCAATAGTTTACCAACCTGCGCTTTTTGGGCAATCAAAGCGGCTTCTTTTCCGGTAGAATGAAAGGTGGTTTTGGCCATTGCTTTTTCCGATTCAGCAAATGTGGCTTCATGATAAAGCAAATCAGCACCCTGAATGACAGGAATTATTTTTTCGTGGTAAGCCGTATCGGAACAAAAAGCAAAAGAACGGGGCTTGGCGGGTGGAATAACCAATTCGTGGTTTGGGATTATGGCTCCTTCTTCCGTCAAGAAATCGGCTCCGGCCTTGATGTTTTTTATTTCCCTGATTGGAATTCTGTAGCTTTTAAGCGCCTCTTTTTTGATGTTGGGTTCTTTTTCTTTTTCGCGAAACAAAAAACCGCAACATGAAATACGGTGTTTTAATGGAAATGAAGTGATGGTGAGCTTTTCATCATCGAAAATAACCTGGGCTTTTTTAAAGTTGAGCGGATGAAAAACCAGGCGGAAGCCCAGTTCGCCCATCGTTAAAAAGTCGAGTTGAAATTGGGTGTAACGTTGCAACTCGGAGTGGGCGTAAATATGCAGGTCCTTTGTTCTGCCGAGTAAAACCTGGGTTGAAATAAACCCGATTAAGCCAAAAAAATGGTCGCCGTGGAGGTGTGAAATGAAAATGTGGTCGAGCCTGCCAAACCCGATCTTGTTCTTCCGAATCTGGTGTTGCGTGCCTTCGCCGCAGTCAATCAAAAAAAACCGCCCAAGCACGTTGAGCACTTGAGCGGTTGGGTATCTTTTGGAAGTAGGCATTGCTGAACTACTTCCCAGAATTGTCAGTTGAAAAGGCATTTGCATACAGGAAATCCTGTTATAAGTTGCCCTTTTCTACCAGTAGTTTCTCTGCTTCGTCCACGTTTTTTGTAATTAACAAAACGGTATGAAGCATTGAAATGCGTATCAGATGTTCAACATCAGGTTGAAGGCCACAGAGAATAAATGTTCCGATTGAGTCTTCGCAAAGCCGGTTGGCCACTAAGATGGCACTCAAACCGGATGAGTCAACATAACTGCATTGACTCACATCCAGAATGATGTTTTTTACGTCATCATTTCCTAGTACGACCAACTCTGATTTCAACTCTGGAGCATTATTGGTATCAAGTTTCTTCGAGAGTATCTTGATAACAACGTGATCTTCTTTTTTTGTAATTTCAAATTCCATGGAACGAAATTTACGAATTTATGTTGAAACGATTGATAAGGATCGGTCTATTTTTCTTTGTTCTCTTCCGCTTCCATTTGAGATTTCAAAGCAGCCAGCTCGCTGATGTCGCCCAGGGTTGTTTTTTCCTGGTTGTTTTCTTTTACTGCTTTCATCGCTTTTGCTGTTTGCTTGGTTTGAGCTTTCTTTTTGGCGGTATCTTCACCTTTTTTCTCATCTTCGAATACACGTGAGTGAGAAAGAATGATGCGTTTTGCGCCTTTTGAGAACTCAATGACTTTGAAATCCAATTTTTCTTCCAAGCTGGCTTTTGAACCATCTTCTTTTACCAGGTGGCGTGGAGTAGCAAATCCTTCAACACCGTATGGCAGAGCGATGGTCGCGCCTTTGTCGAACAACTCAACAATAGTTCCTTCGTGGATTGAATCAACAGAGAAAATGGTTTCGAACACATCCCATGGGTTTTCTTCCAGTTGTTTGTGTCCCAGGCTCAAACGACGGTTGTCTTTGTCGATGTCCAGAACAACCACTTCAATGTCAGCACCAATAGACGTAAATTCAGATGGATGCTTGATCTTCTTGGTCCAGCTCAGGTCCGAAATGTGGATTAAGCCGTCAACACCTTCTTCAATTTCAACAAAAACACCAAAGTTGGTGAAGTTCCGAACGGTGGCATTGTGTTGTGTTCCGATACCAAATTTGGTGTCGATTTCTTGCCATGGGTCATTTTTTAGTTGTTTGATACCCAGTGACATTTTCCGTTCTTCGCGGTCCAGGGTCAGGATTTGAGCTTCTACTTCGTCGCCAACTTTCAGGAAGTCCTGGGCGCTGCGCAAGTGTTGTGACCAGCTCATTTCCGATACGTGAATCAAACCTTCAACTCCGGGAGCGATTTCAACAAACGCACCGTAGTCAGCCATAACCACTACTTTTCCTTTTACGCTGTCGCCAACTTTCAACTCGGCATCCACGTTGTCCCATGGGTGAGGAGTCAGCTGTTTCAAGCCAAGGGCAATTCGTTTTTTGTCATCATCGAAGTCAAGGATAACAACGTTCAGTTTTTGATCCAATTCAACGATTTCGTTCGGATGAGAAATACGTCCCCAGCTCAGGTCGGTGATGTGAATCAGTCCGTCAACGCCGCCCAGGTCGATGAATACACCGTACGAAGTCACGTTTTTAACAGTTCCTTCCAGTACCTGGCCTTTTTCGAGTTTCGAGATGATTTCTTTTTTCTGCTGTTCGAGTTCAGCTTCAATCAATGCTTTGTGCGAAACAACCACGTTCCGGAATTCCTGGTTGATTTTAACCACTTTGAATTCCATGTTTTTGCCTACGTACATGTCGTAGTCGCGAATTGGTTTCACGTCGATTTGAGAACCTGGCAAGAAAGCTTCAATGCCGAATACATCGACAATCATACCACCTTTGGTGCGGCACTTGATGTATCCTTTGATAATTTCATCTTTGTCCAGCGCGTCATTCACACGGTCCCAAGAGCGGACGGCGCGTGCTTTTTTGTGCGACAGGATCATTTGTCCTTTTTTGTCTTCCAGACTTTCAACATAAACTTCAACCGGATCGCCAACTTTCAACTCTGGGTTGTAGCGGAATTCGTTTAAGCTTACAATGCCGTCTGATTTGTAACCGATATCAACAACTACTTCGCGCTTGTTCATCGAAATAACTGTACCTTCCAGTACTTCTTTTTCCTGAACTGTATTCAGTGTGTTGTCGTAAAGGTCAACCAGTTCTTTTTTCTTTTTGCCTGCAAAGCCTTCGTCATCGGCTTCCAGTGCATCCCAGTCAAATTCTTCTGATTCGGCAGCAGGCGCTGCTTTTTCTTCTTCAACCGCTGGTGCAGCTTCTTCAGCTTCAACAGCCGGTTCAGCTTCTGCTTTTACTTCTTCAGTTTCCTCAACAGCGGCTGTAGTCTCCGCTTGTTGTGTTTCTTCTGCAACATTTTGTTGTTCGAGTTCTTCCTTTTGCTCAAGGTTCTCTTTTTTTTCTTCTGTCATGTAATAATCAATTAATTAATAAGTTAGACATTATATTTGTTAAATGCGCGGCAAATTTAGGATTTATATGCTTTAATTCAAAGGTTTTCAGTGCTTTTTTAGGTATTTAAAGTTGAATTTGAGCGATGTTCGATTTATTTCGAATTATCTGGTCTTTTTTCGTAAAACAATCCGACGAACTGCGTAGTTTTGCAGCCTGATTTTTATTGTTAAAGTTGATTTATTTTTTACTTTTGATTGGCTGTCGGGCAATCAGTTTTGAAGATAATCGATCGGGTCCTTCCCAAAGTTGATTGTTTGGGATCCACAAAATAAAATATAGATGGACGCAAGGAAAAAGCGGATTTTGGTAACAGGCGGCGCTGGTTTTATTGGTTCGCACCTGTGCGAACAGTTGCTGGCGGAAGGCAATGAGGTGATTTGCCTGGATAATTTTTTCACGGGGGCAAAGCAAAAAGTGGTTCACCTGCTCAGTAATCCATATTTCGAGTTGGTGAGACACGATGTGACGATGCCATTTTATATTGAAGTGGATGAAATTTACAACTTGGCCTGTCCTGCCTCTCCGGTTCATTACCAGTTCAATGCCATTAAAACCATCAAGACCTCGGTCATGGGCTCCATCAACATGCTGGGACTGGCCAAACGGGTGAAAGCGAAGATTTTGCAAGCGTCAACCAGCGAAGTGTATGGCGATCCGGAACTTCATCCGCAGCCGGAATCTTATTGGGGTAACGTTAATCCGATTGGCGTGCGGTCGTGTTACGACGAAGGAAAACGGTGTGCGGAATCGTTGTTCGTTAATTACCACCAGCAAAACCAGGTGGTCATTAAAATTGCCAGGATATTTAATACCTACGGGCCCAAAATGGAGCCGGACGACGGACGTGTGGTTTCCAATTTCATTGTTCAGGCGCTGCAAAACAAAGACATCACCATTTTTGGCGATGGCCTGCAAAGCCGGAGTTTTCAATATGTAGATGATTTGGTGGATGGCTTGCGACGCCTGATGCAAACACCCGACGATTTCTTGGGGCCGGTCAATATTGGCAATCCGCATGAGTTTACCATGCTCGAATTGGCCGAAAAGATCATTGCTCTTACGGGCAGTCGCTCAAAAATTACCTATTTGCCATTGCCCGAAGATGACCCGATTCAGCGTCAGCCCGATATTTCGTTGGCCAAAGAAAAACTCAATGGCTGGGAACCTAAAGTCCAGTTGGAAGAGGGCCTGACGAAAACAATTGCGTATTTTGATGAATTATTAAAAACAACTTAATTATGAAGGGAATTATTTTGGCTGGAGGTTCCGGCACACGCTTATATCCAATCACCAAGTCGATTTCAAAACAAATTATTCCGGTGTATGACAAGCCGATGATTTATTACCCCTTGTCGGTGCTGATGCTGGCCGGAATCCGTGAGGTTCTGATCATCTCAACCCCCAAGGACATTTCGCTTTACGAAGATTTGCTGGGCGATGGCTCCCAATTCGGCATTCAGCTGGAATATGCCATCCAGCCTTCGCCCGATGGTTTGGCCCAGGCCTTTTTAATTGGTGAAGAATTTATTGGCGACGATCAGGTGTGTTTGATTTTGGGTGACAATATTTTCTACGGATACAATTTCAGCCAAATATTGAAAGAAGCTGGAACACTCGACGATGGCGCTTTGGTTTTTGGTTACTATGTGAACGATCCGGAGCGTTATGGTGTGGTTGATTTTGACGACGATGGCAAAGTGTTGTCGATTGAAGAAAAGCCGGAGGAACCGAAATCAAACTATGCCGTGACCGGCTTGTATTTTTATTCGAATGATGTGGTTGCAAAGGCCAAATCGTTAAAACCATCGCCGCGTGGCGAATTGGAAATTACGGACCTGAACCGGCTTTATCTCGAAGAGCAGCGCCTGAAAGTTCAGCTGCTGGGGCGCGGTTTTGCCTGGCTCGACACGGGAACGCACGATAGCTTGTTGCAAGCTTCAAACTTTATTGCGACCATTGAACAGCGCCAGGGACTGAAAGTGTCGTGCCTGGAAGAAATTGCTTTCAAGAAAGGCTACATCTCGAAAGAACAGTTGTTGGATCTGGCAAAACCTTTGATGAAAAATCAGTATGGCCAATACTTATACAATTTGGCCAATAAAAAAATTACTTCATTCTAATTCGAATTTGAGTTCATGGAAATTACGACTACGCCGATCGCCGGACTATTGGTCTTGACACCTCGCGTTTTTAAAGACGAGCGGGGTTATTTTTTAGAATCATTTAACGCTAAAAATCTGGCTGAAGCCGGAATCACCACTTCCTTTGTGCAGGATAACGAGTCCAAATCTACGCGGGGAGTCATTCGTGGATTGCATTATCAGCTGAATCCAAATGCCCAGGCCAAGTTAGTCCGGGTCATTGAAGGTACCGTGTTTGACGCGGCCGTTGATTTACGAAAGGATTCGCCAACTTTTGGCCAGTGGTACGGCCTGGAGTTGAGTGGCGAAAATAAGAAGCAGTTGTATATTCCGCGCGGTTTTGCCCACGGGTTTTCCGTGTTGAGCGAAACAGCTGTTTTTGCATACAAATGCGATGCTTATTACGATCCGAAATCGGAACGCGGCATTGCTTACAATGATTCGGAATTAAATATCGATTGGAGAGTGGACGAAAAGGACGCTCGAATTTCAGAAAAAGATCAGGCGAATCCACGGTTTAAGGAAGCCGAATACAATTTTTAAGCTATGGTAAAAATTCTTGTTACAGGAGCAGATGGACAGTTGGGGTCAGAAATCCGGCGATTGGCCAATCGTTTTCAGGATTTCCATTTTTTGTTTACAGACATCAACGAGTTGGACTTAACCGATCAAGCCGCAGTTTCTCAGTTTGTTGGGCAGGAAGCTCCGGATTATATCATCAACTGTGCGGCGTACACCGCTGTTGATATTGCCGAAGAAGATACCGAACTGGCCGCTTTGATCAATACCAAGGTTCCGGCGCTGCTCGGAAAACTGGCGCAAGCAAACAATATCAAAGTGATCCATATTTCAACCGATTATGTATTTGACGGCACTTCGTTTTTGCCTTATACGGAAAACGATTTGGTCAACCCCGAGTCGATTTATGGAAAGAGCAAGCTCAATGGCGAGATCGCTTTGCTGAAAGAAGCGCCGTCGGCGATGGTAATCCGAACATCGTGGTTGTATTCGAGCCATGGTAAAAACTTTGTGAAAACCATGGTGAAGCTGGGCGAAGACCGCGACGAGCTGCGTGTTGTGGCCGACCAGGTAGGAACACCAACCTTCGCGGGCGATTTGGCCGAAGCAATTTTAACAATTATTTCAAAAACCAAAAATAACGTCTGCGAATGGAAGCCGGGCATTTACCACTATTCCAACGAAGGAGTTTGCAGTTGGTACGATTTTGCCAAAGCCATTCATGAACTTTACGGAATCAACTGCCTGGTTCATCCAATTCCTACCGAAGAATACCCTACGGCAGCTGCCCGTCCGCCCTACAGCGTGCTGAATAAATCCAAAATTAAGCGTATTTTTGGTGTTCAGATTCCTTATTGGCGCGACAGCCTGAAAAAATGTATTACCGAATTAAAAAAATGAAAAAATATGGCAGCAAATAGCGAAGTTTTAGAAGCAGTGATCGAAAAAGCGAAAACATGGTTAAGTGACGTTTACGACCAGGAAACCCGCAACGAAGTCAAACGCTTGCTGGAGCAGGAGGACAAAACGGAACTGATCGATTCTTTTTATCGTGATCTGGAATTTGGAACCGGTGGTTTACGTGGAATTATGGGCGTAGGCTCCAACAGAATGAATATTTACACGGTGGGTGCTGCAACCCAGGGATTGAGCAACTATCTGAAAAAAGTGTTTGCTGATCTGGATCAGATAAAAGTTGCCATTGCCTACGATTGCCGGAACAATAGCCGCCTGTTCTCGGAGAAAAGTGCTGAGATTTTCGCTGCCAATGGCATCAAAGTTTATTTGTTTGAAGACTTGCGCCCAACACCCGAAATGTCATTTGTTATTCGCGAGCTGGCTTGCCAAAGCGGCATTATTCTGACCGCATCACACAACCCCAAAGAGTACAATGGCTACAAAGCCTATTGGGAAGACGGGTCGCAAATTGTGGGGCCTCATGATGTGAACATCATTGAAGAGGTTCAAAAAGTAAAAGCCGAGGACATCAAATTTGAAGGCAACAGGGAATTGATTGAAATGGTTGGTGAGGAGATTGATCAGAAATTCATTGAAAAAGTAAAAACCGTATCCATTTCTCCCGATGTAGTGGCTCGTCACAAAGACCTGAAAATAGTTTACACCCCGATTCACGGAACTGGCGTGAAAATGATTCCGGCAGCCTTACGGGCTTTTGGTTTCAACAATATTTTCAATGTGCCGGAGCAGGATGTGGTGAGCGGTGATTTTCCAACAGTTATTTCGCCTAATCCGGAAGAGCCGGCTGCCATGGAAATGGCAATGAAAAAAGGCGATGAAGTAGATGCCGACGTGGTGTTGGCTTCCGACCCGGATGCTGACCGCATTGGTGTAGCCGTGAGAAACGATGCCGGCGAGTTTTTCATCATCAACGGAAATCAAACGGCCTTGCTGTTCATCTATTATATCGTGACCAAAATGAAGGAGAACGGTCAGTTGAAAGGCAATGAATTCATTGTGAAAACCATCGTATCGACTGAGAAAATAGCAGAGATTGCCGAAAAGAATGGCATTGAATATTTCGACGTTTACACTGGTTTCAAATACATTGCCGAAGTGATTCGTGACCATGAAGGAACCAAAAAATACATTGGCGGCGGCGAAGAAAGTTTTGGATTTATGCCGGCCGATTTTGTTCGCGACAAAGATGCGGTATCGTCCTGTGCCTTAATGGCCGAAATTACAGCCTGGGCCAAAGATCAGGGCAAGACCTTGTTCGAACTGCTCAAGGATATTTATATGGAATCTGGATATTCGAAAGAAAAAATGAAATATATCGTTCGGCCCGGGAAAACCGGTGCTGATGAAATTCAGCAAATGATGGTCACTTTTCGGACCAACCCTCCCAAAACATTGGGCGGTAGCCTGCTGAAAGTGGTGAAGGATTACGCCGATTTGACTGAGAAAAACTTACTGAGTGGTGAAAGCAAGAAGATCAATCAGAAAATCACATCCAATGTGCTTCAGTTTTTTACCGAAGATGGAACCAAAATTTCGGTTCGCCCGTCAGGAACCGAGCCAAAAATCAAGTTTTATTTCGAAGTAGCCGGACAACTGAACTCGCCAGGAGAGTTCGACGAAGTGGAACGCCAGGCGGAACAAAAGATCGACGCCATCATGCAAGAACTTAACCTATAATTATCAAATTAAATTGAATTGAACCATGAGAAAATTAGTATCGCTGTTTTTTATTGTTTTGTGTGTGACAGCCTTTGCCCAGGAACGCCCCAATATGGTGCCTGAAATGACTGAGATCTGGGATCCAGAAGTCAGTGTTGTCGATCCGGGCGAAACCCCGATGGATGCACCGTCCGATGCCATCGTTTTGTTGGGTGCCGACAAGGCCTTTGACAATGAATGGACCAATGGCAATGGGGGAGAGCCGGGCTGGAACTTCGACAATGGTGTAGCTACCGTAAAAAGTGGAACCGGAACCATTAAAACCAAGCGCGAGTTTAAAGACTTTCAGTTGCACGTGGAATGGCGCTCGCCCGAAGAAGTTGTTGGCGAAAGCCAGGGACGTGGCAATAGCGGTATCTTTTTGCAGGGAATTTACGAAGTGCAGGTGTTGGACAACTACAACAACCGCACCTACCGTAACGGACAAGCCGGAAGCGTGTACAAGCAACATGCTCCGCTGGTGAACGCCTGCAAAGCTCCGGGCGTGTGGCAAACCTACGATATCATTTATACCGCTCCACGTTTCAAGGCCGATGGCACTTACTTCACCCATCCTCGTGTAACGGTGATTCACAATGGGGTATTGGTGCAAAACAATGTTGAAGTGCGGGGACCAACCGAATACATCGGTATTCCTGAATACTCGGTCAAGCCACATGGCGACGGCCCGCTCATTCTTCAGGATCATGGAAACCCGGTAAGCTTCCGGAACATCTGGATTCGCGAATTATAGAATAAATAGAACGATCAATTGAAGAGGGAGTATGGCAACATGCTCCTTTTTTTGTGCTTTATTGATCGGATGACTTCAAGTCACCCGATCAGTAGCCGGCAGGCTCTGAAGATCGGGCGTTGCAAACCGGCCGGGTTTGTCTATTTGTAGAAATCAGGCATGCTCCCCAATGTACGACCTCAGCCGAGGTCGAATGGCGTCCACCCGTTTGGCAGGCTATAAACATCCGATACCTCCGGCATCACAAATTTGCCATCGCTACAGCCATGCTAAAGCGGAGGCCGGTGGTGTAGTGAGGGTTTCCCCCGAAGCCTCGGGGCGAGTGAAGCCCTCACTGGCAAGCCATGGATATGCTTTCACGGCTTGCGTGAATTTGTTCGCCAGCCGGTAGATGCTATTTTTAGCTTTTCAACGCTTTCGGGTGGATACCTATTACAAATTGGCGCGGGCGATGGTGTAATTCTTTTGCTCTTGAAATGCCCTCATTATTGCATCTTTTAATTCACTATATTGTTTTGGACTAGTCAGCTTTCTTAGTGAATTGATCGTTATTGAAGTCTGGCTCCTTGTGTAATTATCAAGTTGATAAGTTGACAGCACATAGAAGTCCCATTGCTCCATTTTCAACGGATCAATCGTTTTCTTATCTCGATGTTTTAAGTGGCAGAATACATAAACGTCAGCAGGTCTTATTGGCTCCGTATGTCTCATATTCGTTTCCGCATCCCAATATCTTGCGGGTTTAATTGAAAATGAAATGGTCGAAAAATTTTTCTGACTCCAACTTTGGATGTATGCTGAAGATTTGACCTCGATTTTTACTCCGTCATCGGTTTTTAAATCAAATGCGTCCCATTCATCTCGTAAATTGTCAGGATTAAGACCAATTGCAGTACCGACAATAAATTCTGCAAATCGCCCGCGAGTTGCATTACTCAATATATCAGATACACTCCAGCGCCAAAAATCGAGAAGTGTATAATTTGTCTTGGCACCATGATCGGTGAGTGATTCAGATCCATTCTTTGGTTTTGCTATGATTTGTTTTAATTCATCCATTTTCTAAGTCCATGTAAAACCTGTAAAGTCGATATTGTTGGCACTCATAAAATCTCCAAATCTGGAATAGGCACTGTTTCCTCCGAATCGTTTTTTTATTTCAAGTAATAGCGCGTGTTTGTTAAAATTCGGAACTTCCAGCAAGGCAAATAGTTTTTGAACCTCGTTGGGCTCTATCGTATAAGTATATTCATAGTCAGAATCTCCCCAGCAGTCTTCAACCCGTTTCCCAATATCATAGCCGTCAAATATCAATTGATCTTGCTCATTAAAATAGATCTCCATAGATATTTTTATGTCGGGATTATCCATTTTGAATAATGTTACTCGTTCCATATATTGGTTTTTTGACATGATAACTTCTGGGTCTATCCATTGTCCAAATAAACTCCTGTTAAATTTAAATATAAAATTTGAATGATCCGTGAGTGGCGAAGCGGGAAGTTGAAAAGTGACAATTCCCTCAAGCACCCCGCATTTCACCAAACCTGCCATGCGGATGCCCTCCAACTTTCCGCATTTTACCATTCATGCCCTGAACGATGGCCTCCGGCGCCTCCGATGTCATCATTCATGCCATGAATACACCCTCCGGCGCCTCCGATCTGAGCATTCATGCCATGAACGCAGTGTCCGGGGCCTCCGATGTGACCATTCATGCCATGAATGCAGCCTCCAGCACCTCCGATGTCATCATTCATGGCATGAATGATGGTTTCCGACACCTCAAAGGTCATCATTCACGCCATGAATGCCCTTTCCAACACCCCAAAGGTCATCATTCATGGCCTGAATGCACGGTCTGGCATCCCCGATTGGATCATTCATGGTATGAATAGTGGTTTCCGACACGGCGGAATGGCCGTTCATGCTGTGCTTACCTTGTTTTTGCCGGCCGGAAGCGGGTGTCATGAGTAAAATGGCTCTATTTTTTGGTTGGCATCATCCTATCACGACAAAATCATCTTAAAAATATGTTGATGAACATACTTTCGGTATTGATTTTTGTTTTTCAATGCTCTAATTTGCATAACTATTACAAATTAACTAATCTAAAATTTTACACATGACTAGAATTGACCCAATCAGCCTGCAAAGTTTGCGTAACAATGAACACTTTCAGTTTATGACCGAAGTGGACCAGCTTGTGACGGCTGTTCCCGCAGGTTCGTTGCCTGTGGATGAAGTATATCCAATATTTAAAGAAGCCCTGACTGCCGAAGATGAAGCTTTGCGCGTAGCACAGGGAAGTTTGAAAACCAAGCTCCTGGACGAGATCGATGCCCGGCGCGACTCGATTTGGAGTGCCTGCCGGGGACGGGTGGAGGCTACGCTGTTGAGCCCCATGCCCGAAGAAGCAGAGAGTGCCCAGGTGCTGATGCGTCTATTTGATTTGTATGGCAACGTTCGGCAAATGGGCAAAGCCGAAGAAACATCGGTCCTGACCAACCTGGTTGGCGATTTGCTGCTGCCAGCCAACGAAGTACATCTGAACCGGTTGGGTATTCAGAGCTGGGTGGGGGTTTTGAAAGATGAGAATGATCAGTTTCAGTCTATTGTACAAGAGCGGGTCACGGAGTTTGCAGGGCGCGAGAGTGCCGATGTGCGGGCCAAGAGGTTGAATGTAGATCCAAGCTACCAGGAGTTGGTTGACATGGTGAATGCCGCGGTTATATTGAAACAGGCCACACCCGAAGCCCAGGATTTTGTATCGAAGCTCAACGTGGTCATTAAGTCGTACAATACGCTGCTGGCCGCACGCAGGGGCCGTAACAATAAGGAGTGAATCGTAGAAAAAGCTTGAAACAACCTGTTTTTGGGAAGAAACAGTTAATCGATCGGTGATTAGAAGTTTGTTGATTTTTTGGTTTTTACCTGCAGAAATTAAATTTCTGCAGGTTTTTTTTGTCAACGGCTGGGAGATTTGATCACAAGCCTTTCCGTTTTTTCATGCGCATTAAAGCTTCCACATAGTAGTAGTCGGCATAGCTCAGCGGAACGTCAACTTCGGTGCCATTGGGCATATGGCCAACACTGTGTTTCAGGATGAAGTTGCCGTTTTTTCCAGGCTTGGCCAGGTATTCGGGCGAGCTTAAGGTGCGGAGCTGTTTTTCGGCAACGGCCAGGTAGTCTGCCGATTTCTGACCAGACACATAGTCGCTCAATTCAATTAAAGCCGAACAAATGATGGCTCCGGCCGATGCATCACGCAGCGCATCCGGAATGTCGGGCGCGTCGAAGTCCCAGTACGGAATTTTATCGTCCGGTAAATTTGGATGATTCAAAATGAAGTCGGCAATACGAACGGCTTGCTTCAGGTAATCCTGGTTTCCCCACTCGCGGTACATCATCACATAGCCATACAAACCCCAGGCTTGGCCCCGTGCCCAGGCTGATTCGTGCGAATAGCCCTGCGAGGTATGTTTGGCTTCAGGCTCACCCGTCAGCGTGTCGTACGAGACAACATGGTAACTGCTGAAATCTTCCCTGAAATGATGTTTCATGGTGGTGTTGGCATGCGCTTCGGCAACCTTGGTAAACTCGGGATTGTCGAAGGTCTTCCCGGCCCACATCAACATTTCCAGGTTCATCATGTTGTCAATAATCACCGGAAATTCCCATTGCTTGCTCCAGGGCGCTTCGTCCCACGAGCGGATGCAGCCCACTGTTGGATTGAAGCGGGTAATCAGCGACTGCGATGCGGTTTCGATCACGTCCCGGTAGGCTTCGTTATTGGTGAGGCGGTAGGCATGTCCAAAGCTGCAAAAGATCATGAAACCCACGTCGTGGTTGTCGGTGGTGTATTGCTGATCTTCTACTCGCAGCGTGTAGTTGGTGGCCCATGCTTTCAGCTTTTCGTCGTTGGAGTTTTCATACAAATACCAAAGCACGCCGGGAAAAAATCCGCTGACCCACCATTCGGAGCCACAGGTTTCCAGTTCGCCCTGTTGGTTGATTGTTTTGGGCAAACGGCTGGGTTGATCTTCGAGCGATTGCGCCATCAGCAAGCTTTGCTGTTGGGCAAAGGCAAGCGATTGGTTGATGACTTCGGAAAGGGGTTTCTCTGGTTTTTCCTGTGGGGCACAGCCTATGACGAAAGCCAGGACGAGGATGCTGATGGTTATTTTGAAATGCTTCATAATTATAAGGCTTTATCGGCTTTTAGTTGTTCGCCATTCCAAATTTTTGCTGAAGTCCAGGGAGAATCTTCACCGGCCCAAAACGCATGTTCAGGTGCCAATCCCAGGGGAAGCAAGGCCGTCGAGCAGAGGTACAGGCTGCCGGTGGAAATGTAATGTTCGCCTAAGGCATTTTGATGGCCGACCAGCCCGATTTTCAGCCAACCATTTTTGTCGTAGGTGCCCGGTGCTTCCATCAGCCGTTTCATCAAGGCCGAAAGGGCACAACGCACTTGCGCCGGTTGAACGTCGGTTGGCAGTCGTTCCTGCCATGCGGCTTGTGCCAAATGCTGGAAAGCGCCCATCCGGTAAGCAATCGAACGTCCGATGGGTGGGAAAGTTCCCTCGGGCGAAATGAGCCGTTCCTGGATGGCTGCGTAGCGGGTGAACCGTCGGGCAATTGGATCCACTTCGTTTGCATTGATTTTCTTCTTGTCAGCCATCACGGTCACAATGTCCATCAACATGGGCTGAATGACATAGCTGTTGTAATAGTCCCAGTGAAAATCGGGACCATCGCCATACAGTCCGTCACCCAAGTACCATTCCTGGTGTTTTTTCACCGGAAGGTCCAGTCGCATAATATCAAAAGGCAGGTCGTTGTCCAGGAAAAAAGCCTCGATCATGGCACTAAACAGCAGCCAGTTGGAATAATACGGTTTGACCTCGCGGGTGGCTGTAAAGGCAGTGATCACCTGTTGTTGCGTTTTGCTGTCGAGTGCCTGCCAAAGCTGTTTTGGCGCACGTAAAAAAGCGTGGGCTAAAAAGGCGGCATCGACCAACATCTGGGGTTCCATGTGGTCGAACAGGTAATCCGGCGATTTTGGATCAACAATGCCCGAAACTGTTTCAAGGGCTTGCTTGCGGAAGGTTTTACGAAGTTTTGTTTCGTTTGAATTGCCGGCTTCCAACTCCAGCCAGGGAGCCATGCCAGCCAAAAGCCGGCCAACACCTTCGAGATAGGTCGATGGCTTTTCCTTCGCTCCGGTTGTGGTTTCGACTGGCATGTCGGTTTTTAACTTGCGTTTGCTTCCGGCTTTTAGCAGCGGTCCGGCCAGCTGATCCATGATGTCGACCCAGTATTCGCGGTGATGCTTGATTGCAGCTCTTTTTTCGCTGCCTGATACACCTGTGCTTAGCAGGGCACCGGCTCCAATTAAGGGTACCGTTTGTAAAAAGTTTCTTCGTTTCATCGTGAGTAGTTGTAGTTATTGCCAATCATGACTTGGCATGAAATTTAATCAATGAAACAACAAAAATAAGGATTTGAGCTGCGTTTCAAAGTGCTAATGGAATTTGTGTGCCGGTAGTTTTCCAGCTTTCAAAAAATAAAGAGATTATTTCTGTTAAATGATTGTGCAATTTCTAACCAGAAGACTTATTTTTGATATTAAAAATTTTCCTTAAACAAAAAAGAGCCAAAAAACTTGTAATAAACACGCAATCAAATCAACCTATTTAAAAATTAAATTTTAGTCGGATGAAACAACAAATAATCCTGTTTTTTTTGCTGTTTGCGCTGGGAACGTCTGCGCAAACTGGTTTTGAACTGAATAGCCTGGTTCCGGAAGAGCCAGCCGTACGAAAAGGTGTACTGGATAACGGTTTGACGTATTATATCAGGCATAACGAAGAGCCCAAAAACCGGGCGAGTTTTTACATCATTCAAAATGTTGGCGCCCTGCTCGAAGAAGACAACCAAAACGGACTGGCCCATTTTCTGGAGCACATGGCTTTTAACGGCACCGAGCATTTTGAAGGCAAAGGTATTTTAAATACCCTCGAAAAGCACGGTGTTGCCTTTGGGCGAAACATCAATGCCTACACGGCTTTTAACGAAACGGTTTACAACCTGAGCGAAGTACCCACCACACATGAAGGGCTGGTTGATACTTGCTTGTTGATTTTGCACGACTGGTCCGACTTTCTGTTGTTGCAGGAAGATGAGATTGACCTGGAGCGTGGGGTTATCAGCGAAGAGTGGAGAACCCGTCGCAATGCCAATTTTAGGATGTTGCGGCAATGGCTTCCGGTGGTTTTAAAAGATTCGAAGTGGGCCGAGCGTGACATCATCGGGGACACAACCGTCATTAAATACCACGACCCGGCGACCCTGCGTCAGTTTTATCACGACTGGTACCGCACCGATTTGCAAGCGATTGCCATTGTTGGTGATGTGGATGTGGATGAAGTGGAGCAAAAAGTGAAGACGCTGTTTTCAACCATCAAACCAATTGAAAACCCGAAAGAACGCCCGACGTTTAAAGTTCCGGATCACGAAGAAACCTATTATGTACTGGCCACTGATGATGAAGCGACCCAGTCGCAGATCAATATCTATATTCTTGATGAAAATAAAGATGGACAGGAGAAAAACTACGCTGATCTGAGAGATTCGTACATGACATCATTGTACAATTCCATGGCGGGAATGCGCATCCAAGAGTTGCTGCAAAAAGGAACGCCTCCTTTTGTGTCAGGTCGTACCGGACGAGGTGGACTGGTTCGTGGTTATGATGCTTACAGTATCAGTGTGACAGCGAATACCAACGAAGAAGCGAAGGCACTTGAGGCCATCATGATTGAGACTGAACGAATTAAGCGATATGGTTTTGGTGAAGGCGAATTGGAACGGGCCAAAACCAATTTCCTCACCGGTTTGGAAAGTCGATACAAAGAACGCGACAAGATATCGAACGACCGCTATGCCCGGGAATATGCGCAAAATTACCTGGTTAAAGAACCGGTTCCGGGCATTGAAGCGGAGTACCAATTCGCCAACGAGGTGATTCCGACCATTACGGTTGAAGAAATTTCGGCAAAAGCCAAAGAATGGATTAAGCAGGAAAACAGGACAATTGTGATTACTGGTCCGACTGACGCCGAGCACCTTTCCGAAGAAGAAGCAAAAAGTATTATCGCCAGAGTGGAGACCATGGCCATTGATCCCTACGAAGATTCGCTTGCCGGTGAGTCCTTGATCAGTGAGGAATTGGAGGGAGCAGAAATCGTCAGTACAAAAAAGCTGGAAGACTTTGATGCGGTTGAGTGGACTTTGGCGAACAATGTAAAAGTGGTTTACCGCCATGCCGATTACGAAAAAGACAACGTGGCCCTGTTGGCTTATAGTGAAGGTGGGGCTTCGCTTTGGGCTGATGAGTTTGTTCCGTCGACCGACATGACGTCGACCTTTGTGAATGCCTATGGTGTGGGTGATTTTGATGCGATCAGTTTGCAGAAAATGCTGACAGGCAAAAAAGTTTCTCTGTCCCCAACAATCGGCTCGCTCACCGAAGGTTTCAACGGATCGACAACACCGAAGGATTTTGAAACCATGATGCAATTGACTTATCTCTATTTTGAGCAACCCCGTTTTGACGAAGAAGCACACCATGCGCTCATGTCGCGTTATATGGCTTTTGTTGCCAACATGGAAAAAGATCCGGCCAAAATTATGCAGGATTCCTTGTCGTTCATTATGGCCAATTACCATCCTCGCGTGAGGACCATGAACACGGAATACCTTCAGGATGTCAAATTTGATGAAATTCAAAAGATTTACAAGGACCGGATTCAGGATGCTGGTGACTTTACCTTCTTTATTGTCGGAAATATTGATGAGGAAACAGCCAAAACCATGGCTAAAAAATATCTGGGTTCGCTCACCGATTCGGAGCGGGAGGAAGACTGGAAAGACCACGGCATTCGCTCGCCCGAGGGAAAAACACAAAAGGTGATTCCGGTTCCGCTTACCACACCGAAAGCCAATGTCAATGTACGCTTTGAGAATGAACTGGATTATACCCAGGAAAATATTCTGGCACTTCAGGTGTTGGAAGGAATTTTGGACTTGCGTTTTACTGAAACCGTCCGCGAAGATGAAGGCGGAACTTATGGCGTAGGAATTGGTAGTGGCGTGGGGCATTATCCGGTTAGCAAGGGTAGTATGCGCATCTTGTTTGACTGCGATCCGGCGCGGGCTGATCAGTTGAAATCGATTATTTATCGGGAGATTGATAAGGTTGTTGCCGAAGGACCAACCACGGTTGATTTTGACAAGACCATCAAAAACCTGCTGAAAGACCGCGAACAGTCGCGCGAGCACAACAGTTTTTGGTTGAGTTCATTGTACAATTACTACTACAATGGCATTAACTCGGCTGATCCGGCCAACTTTGAGGAGATACTAAATAAGATGACTGGTGAGGATATTCAGAAATTTGCCGCCGACTTTTTCGATGATGCGAATTTAATTGATGTGGTTTTTGTTCCATCGAACTAAACGATCAATTTCAGTGTGAAAAAAACGAAGCATTTCAGGGAGATGCTTCGTTTTTTTGCGTCTGGTTTTTGATTTAAGAATCTTGTGTCGAATCGTTATCCAGGCTTTTGGTTAGCTGTTCTGCTTCGGGCATCTGCTCGAATTTTCCCAGGTCCATCCAAACTGATTTTTCATCCACAAAACCCTTAACGACCTCGGTTTTGGCCAACCGTAAATACAGATCAATGATCGAAAATTTGCCTTGTTCTTCGATCATCTCCAGCAGTTCGGCTTCAATGATATGAATGCCGCTAAAAGCGTACGGAGTGGATTGGCTGAAGTCCTCAGGCCGGGATATTTTGTTGGCGCCGGTTTCTGTGTTTTGCCAGCCGGTTAGTTGCTGTTTGGCATTGAACAGGAGGTAGCGCGAGGTATCCCGGCGTCGCACGACCAGGGTTGCCAGGGCTTTTTCCTGCTGGTGAAAACGGAGTACTTCTTGAAATGAGAGGTTTGTGAGCACATCCACATTGACGATCAATATGGGGTCGCCGGGTTTAAACAACGGTTTGGCTTTTAAAACGCCACCGCCGGTGTCCAGCAGTCCGTCGCTTTCATCCGAAATGTGAATGTTCATCCCAAAATATTTGTGCCGAATCAAAAAATCGATGAGCAGATCCGAAAAATGATGCACATTGATGACGACCTCGGAAATGCCCTGTGCCTTCATATTTTCGAGACTTCGCTGCAATAAAGTCTTCCCGTTGATTTCGACCAGCGCTTTGGGCTTGTGGTTTGTGAGCGGTTGAAGCCGCGTGCCGAGCCCGGCGGCAAATAGCATTGCTTGCATGGATTCACATTTTTTGTAAAAATAATGCATTGTTTCAGTAAAGAAAATTGATTGGGATTAAACGAAACGGATATATTGAAGTCAATAGGTTGATCGTCAAAAAATAACCGACGAACCGAGCTTCAAAAATTCTTTTATAAGAGAATTAATTGAACCGGCAGGGTTCGTTAAATTCAAATAAACTAAAGTGAAATAAGATGAAAAAGTTGTATGTATTGTTTGTTGTGCTGATGGCCACAGTTGGCATGAGTTACGCGCAGCCCGGTGGCCAGGGCCAGCGTTGGAGTCAGGAAGAAAGAGACAAAAGGTTGATTGAAACCCTTGGTCTGGATGAAGCTCAGCAAGAAAAGCTGACGGCTATCAATAAAAAATATGAAAAGTCGTTCACGGAGCTTCGCGAGCAAATGCAAAGTGCTACCGATGAAAAACGACGCGAGTTGTTTCCGAAGATGCGGGAGCAAATGGAAGCAAGAAACAAGGATATTCGCGCGATGCTGACCAAAGAACAAGCTGAAAAGTTCGATGAAATGCAGAAAGCCCGTCAGGACCGAATGAACAACAGACGTGCTCCCGGGGAGCGCGGAGGAGATCAAAGACCAGGACGATAGATCAGAGAATTGGTGGTTTTAAGTTTAATTAGTTAGATAGCAACAAAGGGGATCTGGTAAGTCCCCTTTGTTCGTTTTTTACATTTGTGTGTCGAAACGGATCACTGCATGCCTTTTTGCAGGGCAACCATTTTAATGGCGGTTACTGCGGCTTCATCGCCTTTGTTTCCGAGGTTGCCGCCCGCTCGATCCAGGGCCTGTTGCTCGTTGTTGGTTGTCAACACCCCAAAAATAAAGGGTTTGTTGTATTTCAGGTTCAGTTCGGTTGTTCCTTGGGTCACTCCATTGCAAATAAAATCGAAGTGGCGGGTGTCGCCCTGAATGACACAGCCAATCAGAATGACGGCATCCACGTCGCTGTATTCCGCAAAAAACTGCCCGCCCAAAGGCAGTTCAAAGGTTCCTGGAACATGTTTTATTTGAATGTCGTCATCCTGTACGTCGTGTTTTTTTAGCGTATCAATTGCTCCCTGTGCCAGCGCGCCGGTAATTTCGTAATTCCATTCGGCCACCACAATTCCAAATTTGTATCCTTTAGCCGAAGGGACTGATTCCAGATTGTAGGCTGATAAATTTTTCGTTGCCATAAGCTTAAATTCTGTGCATGATTGCATGCGTTTCTAGATTGTATTCTTTTTCTAATCGCTGCGGCTAAACACGCCTTCGGGCTGCGCAACGACGATAAAACTTCGATAAAAATAAAAAATCCCCTGCGATGAGGGGATTTTTCTCCAGACTATTTTCTTTTTTTAATCTTTATTTGTTCTGCTTAATTTCAACGCGGGCGATGTATTTTTCAACGTTGCGTCCCTCGTTAGTCGCGGGGTATTCTTCTTTGATTCTCTTGTATAAAGCCATGGCTTCATTCAGTTTTCCTTCCGATTCCATCAGGTTTGCGGCCTTCATCATGTAGATGGGGGTGGTAAATTCATTTGCGCTTTCCGCGTAAGCTTTTTTGTAGGCCGCAAGTGCTTTTTCCGTTTCGCCCAGCTCCTGATAGGCATCGCCTTTCGCTCCTTCAGCAACTGGCAACAAAAGCAAGTCATCCGTGTCAAAATCATTCAGGTACTCAATAGCCGTTTCGAATTCGCCCAGTTTCAGGTAGGAAATCCCGGTGTAATAGTTGGCCAGGTTGGCGGCATTGGTCATCCCGTAATCTTCAATAATGTCCAAAAATCCGAGGTAGTTTCCATCACCATTGATGGCCAGGTTGAAAGAATCTTTTTCAAAATACTGTTCGGCCATAAACATTTGTTCCTGTGCATCCACTTCGCGGGGTTGGATGTACATTCTTGTAAAACCAAGATATGCAACTACAATCAGAACAATAACGCCGATGACTGTGGTCAGCATTTTCTGATTATCTTCAATTAACTGTTCCGTTCTGGTTAAGGTGCTTTCAACTTCCGAAAAGCTGTCTTCTCTTTTGTCTTTATTCTTTGCCATCTCTAAAATAGGTTATTCCAAATTTGTGACGCAAAAATATGTTTTTTTATAAAATAAAGAGCAGGAAAGGTTTATAAAATTTAATATTAATCAACATGTTGGTGTTATTATCACTTTTACTGAAGGAAACAGCTTCATGTCTATTTTTTTATGGTCGGAAATTGAGAATTAATTCCGGTTCAATCGCGAATTGCTTCTGCCTTCATTCTTTATTTTCTTAGTTTTGCTATCCAAAACAGACATTCACGCATGCATATTCAGAATTTATCGCTGGTTAATTTTAAGAACTTCGAAGAGGCGGGCTTAAGCTTCTCGTCGAACCTGAATTGTTTCATTGGTAACAACGGAGCCGGGAAAACCAATTTGATGGATGCCATTTATTACCTGTCGTTCTGTAAGAGTTTTTCCAATTCGGTTGATGGATTAAATATCAGGCATGATCAGGATTTTTTTGTGATTCAGGGGAAATACCAGCGGCTGGAGCAGGAGGAAAATATTTATTGTGGATTGAAGCGCGGTCAGAAGAAACACTTCAAACGAAATAAAAAAGACTACAAAAAGCTTTCGGAGCACATCGGCCTGTTGCCGTTGATTTTGATTACTCCGTCGGATAATGATCTGATTATGGGTGGCAGCGATGAGCGCCGGCGTTTTCTCGACTCGCTGATTTCGCAATACGACCAGCTTTATCTGGATCATCTGATTCGTTACAACCGGGCGTTGCTGCAACGAAACAAGCTGTTGAAACATTTTGCCAGCGAGCGCTTTTTCAATGAGGAAAGTCTTGGTGTGTGGAGCGACCAGTTGGTTCATTACGGAAAGTTGATTCATGAAAAAAGGGTAGAATACCTGGAAAAGCTTCAGCCCATTTTTCAGCAGTATTACGAGCTGATTTCGTCGGGAAAGGAGCGTATTGAAATGATGCACGAATCGAGCCTGTACGAAAACGATTTTGAGCAGCAGCTGGAACAAACGGTTGGCAAAGACCGCATGCTGCAATATACGTCGGTTGGGATTCACAAAGATGATATTCTTTTCAAACTGGGCGATTACCCGATTAAGAAAATTGGTTCGCAGGGACAAAAGAAAACATACCTGGTAGCGCTGAAGCTGGCCCAGTTCGATTTTATTAAGGAGTTGGCTGAAATGACGCCAATTTTGCTGTTGGACGATATTTTCGACAAGCTGGATAAACATCGCGTGGAGCAAATCGTAAAACTCGTGGCTGACGACCATTTTGGCCAGATTTTCATTACCGATACCAATCGCGAGCATTTAGACCAGATGATTGCCGAAGTAGATGCTGATTTTAAAATTTTCCAGGTGGTGGACGGAACCGTAAACGAAGTGAAAAAATGAGACGAAGCAACACACAAAAGTTAAGCGAGGTCCTCAAAGATTATATTGAGGAAAATAAATTGCACAAAAAACTGACCGAAGTTGACTTGATTGCTTCGTGGGAAAAAGTGGTGGGGCGAACCATTGCACGCTACACCGAGTCACTTAGGATAAACAACGGTACTTTGTTTGTGAAAACCCGTTCGCCGGCTTTGCGCAGCGAGTTGGTGATGATGAAGGAGCAACTGAAAAATCGCCTCAACGAACAAGCCGGAGAGGCGATTGTCAAAGAGATTGTGTTTCGTTAGTGCCGCTCAAGTTTCGAGAAAAAGAAATCGCTTTCGATTTTTGCGTTTTCATCGCTGTCTGAACCATGCACCGCATTGTGCGACTTCGATTCAGCAAACAACTTGCGTATGGTTCCTTCTTCAGCATCAGCCGGATCCGTGGCGCCAATCAATTTTCTGAAATCATCAACGGCATTTTCTTTTTCAAGAATGATTGCCACAATGGGGCCCGAACTCATAAAAGTTGTTAAATCTTCATAAAAGGGTTTGTCCTGGTGTACGGCGTAAAACTCACCGGCCTGATCTTTAGTGAGCTGGGTCATTTTCATGGCACAGATTTTAAAGCCTGAATCGGTAATTTTTTGAATAATGGGTCCAGTAAAGTTGCGTGCAACGGCAACAGGTTTTATCATTGTAAGTGTTTGGTTTCCATTCATTTTAATTCGTTTTTAAGAAGTGAAACATGGCAAACGAATTTAGAAAATAAATTAACTAAAAGTGAATGCAGGGTGCATTATTTTTATATTTGTACTCGAATTGAAAAAAAGCTAGTCTTGAAAGAACTTGATATAGAAATAATTAAATCTTTTAGAGCGCTGATTTCCAAGCCAAATCAGAAGGTTCTTATTTTACCACATGTCAATCCGGATGGCGACGCTGTAGGATCGGCTTTGGGGCTTGCCCGCGTGTTGCAAAACTCAGGTCTCTTGGTTGAAGTCATTTCAGTGAATGATTATCCTGAATACTACTATTGGATGAGCGGACATGATCAAGTGACGTTTTATTCAAAAAAGCCCAAGAGAGTCCGGCAGCTTTTTCAAGAATCTGATTTGCTGATTTGCCTCGATTTCAATAACTTATCGCGCACCGGCGATTTAAAATCGGTGGTTGAAAATTACGATAAACCAACCGTTTTGATCGATCATCATCCTTACCCACAGGACTTTCCGGATGTGTTGATTTCGCACCCCGAGTGTTCATCGACTGCCGAATTGGTTTATCACGTGCTAAAAGCGATGGACTATGACAAATACGTGGATCGCGAAGCAGCCGAGGCTTTATTTTGTGGTATCATGACCGATACCGGCTCGTTCGATTACAGTGTTTCCGACCCGCAGACGTTTCAAACAGTCAGCGAATTGTTGAAATTTGGCATTGATCAGGATTACATTCACGCACAGGTTTTCGATAACTATTCGGCCGACCGCATGCGCTTGCTGGGCTACTGCCTGAACGAGTGCATGGAAGTATTTCCGGAATATCATGCGGCGGTGATGTATTTGTCAAAAGAAACACAGAAAAAATTTAACTTTGTGCCCGGCGATAGCGAAGGCTTCGTCAATTACCCTTTGTCAATCAAAGGAATTCACTTTAGTACCTTGTTTACAGAGCGTGACGACATGGTGAAAGCGTCATTCCGGTCAAAAGGTGAGTTCCCGGCCAATATGTTTGCCTCCGAAAATTTTAATGGTGGCGGACATTGCAACGCAGCCGGAGGCGAGGTTTATGCATCATTAACGGAAACCCTTGATAAATACCGCAAGTTGTTGCCGGTTTATCAGGAATTGTTGATTAAAACGAAATGAAAAGGATGAAACAAATGAAGAAAATGAAGTTTTTACTGATAGCGATTGTGTTAATCGGCGCCTATTCCTGCTTCGACGATCCTGTGGAGCAGGAACGCATTGATTATACGCCGGCTCGCGAGGCGGCACTTCTGGCCGAGTACATTGATACTTTGGAGGACCGCGGCTTTGATGTGGATACCGCTGCCGCCGGAATATACTACGTTGTGACGAAACCCAGCGATGGAGCGTACATCCAGGCGGGCGATTCGATAGGTCTGGAGTATATAGGATTTATTCCTGAGAATGGGTTTGTATTCGATAAGTCGGCCAACCATTACACCAACGGGCTGTGGAAGTTTAAGTACATGCCGGGAGACAATCTAATCCCCGGGTTTCATGCAGCTATATCTTTATTGACAGAAGGTTCTGAAGGCTGGTTCATTATTCCTTCCAGCTTGGCTTATGGATCAACCGGATCAGGCGCTATTCCTCCATATACCACCATTGCTTTTGAGTTGAAGCTGAAAGATATTTACGAATAAAACGAAAGCGCAGAAATAGGAAACAAACATGAATCTTTGGCTTCAATTTCACAACTGAGAATTAAATTCATTGAGAGTTCCATCGAATGCAAATGAAGTAAATAATTTTAATGAGATGAAAAAAACAATATTCTTTTTGACAGCCATTGCGGCGGTGGTCTTTCTGACGGTTTCGTGTGGAAATGATGGCCTTGACCTGGAAAAGTTACGTGCCGAGGAACTCGAAAAGCTGGATGCCTTTATCGAGGCTAATGGGATTACCGTTGAGCCGACCGCTTCGGGAATGTATTATATTGAGGAACTTAAAGGTACCGGTGACACCATTAAACCTGGTGATCGGGTGAAGATATTTTATACCGGCATGTTTATCGACAGCACCTTGTTTGATTTTACCTCAGATTATGAGCCTTTCGAATTTGTTGTCGGCAGCACCGATGTCATTACCGGCATGAGTGAGGGGCTCACGTACATGACCCAAGGAGGCAAAGGCACGCTGATTATTCCGTCGAACCTGGCTTATGGCGCGACGAACAATACTACGCTTGGTATTCCGCGATTTTCGACCCTGATCTTTGATGTGGAGGTGTACAAACATTACAAGTTGTCGGATACACAAAATGAGTCACAAGACGAATAGCACAAAAGCCCGCGATTGCGGGTTTTGTTTTTACTGATGCACAGCCAACGAGTACAACTTCTGAAAAAGCTATTGCCCGGGTTCATCCCGCTTTTTGTTTTTATTGCGGTTGATGAAATTTGGGGGATCAAAGCCGGATTGATTGCCGCCCTGGCAATCGGTTCCGTTGAACTGGCCTGGATCGGAATTCGGGAGAAACGCTTCGACCGCTTTGTGTTGTTCGATACCTTACTTCTTCTGGCTTTGGGCGGTGTTTCCATTTTGTTGGATAACGACATCTTCTTTAAATTGAAGCCGGCCCTGGCCGAATTAATTCTCTGCGCCATTTTGGCTTTTTCGGCTTTCTCCAGAGTGAATATCGTTGCCCTGATGAGCAAGCGATACCTCAAAGAGCTACATATCCAGGAAGAACAGATGAATCGGCTGCGAGGCAGCTTACGACTGATGTTTTTTATCTTTTCGGCTCACACCATGCTGGTGTTTTATGCTGCTTTTTATTTATCCAACGAGGCTTGGGCATTGATCAGCGGGGGCTTGTTTTACGTGCTGTTTGGACTTGTTTTTGGTATTGAATTTTTGAGACAGAAGCAGGCGAAATCCAAACTGCAAACCGCGCATGATGACGAAGAGCTGCTTCCGCTGGTCGACGAGCAAGGTCAAGTGATTGGCAAGGCGCCGCGGTCGGTTTGCCACAACGGACAAAAGCTGTTGCATCCGGTGGTTCACCTGCACGTGTTGAACCGGCAAGGTGCCATTTATCTGCAAAAGCGTCCGGCAAACAAATTGGTGCAACCCGGAAAGTGGGACACTGCAGTCGGCGGACACATCGCTTTTGGCGAAGATGTCCAGCTTAGTTTAAAACGCGAAGCCTGGGAAGAAATCGGACTTCGGGATTTCTCCGCAAAATTAGTCAAACAGTACGTTTGGGAAAGTGATCTGGAACGTGAACTGGTCTTTGTTTTTGTGACCCGCGATTTTCAGGGAATTCAGCTCCATTCGGAAGAAGTGGAAGAGGGCCGCTTCTGGACCAAAAGTCAAATTTCTAAAAGCTTGGGCGAAGGTGTTTTTACACCCAATTTCGAGCACGAGTTTGGCATGTTGTTCAAATAATTCGTTATCTGGATTTCAAATTTTTGTCTCATTTTTTTGTGCAAATTCACTTCATTGAAAAAATAAAAGGGCTGTTTTGAATCAGCGGTTTTCCACAGTTTAAAACCGACTTTTATTCGCACGGCATAAGGGAAGCCGGTCAAAAACCCTTATCTTCGTTTCCCAAATTTTTAACCCGATGAACACAAAACTCATACAGCGCATCGCTGATCAACTCAACTTACCATTTATTCAGGTTCAAAATACCATCAACTTGCTGGATGAAGGTGCTACGGTGCCTTTTATATCGCGCTACCGGAAAGAAATGACTGGCAGTTTGGATGAAGTCCAGGTCGGAAATATAAAAGATGAGCAAGCCCGGTTGGAAGAGTTGGTCAAACGGAAAGAGACCATCTTAAAAACCATTGATGAACAGGAACTGCTGACCGGTGAGTTGAAGGCCCGGATTGATGAGTGTTTTGATGCCACGGAGCTGGAAGATATTTACCTGCCTTATAAGCCCAAGCGAAAAACCAAAGCGTCGGTAGCCCGCGAAAGAGGACTCGAGCCTTTGGCAAAGATCCTGATGAAACAGCAGGAACGCGAGGTGGAAAGCCGGGCAATGGCTTTTGTAACGGGTGAGGTGGAATCGGTAGAGGAGGCGTTGGCCGGAGCCCGCGACATCATTGCCGAATGGATCAGCGAAAATGAAAAAGCCCGGAACATGGTGCGTCGGGCTTTTGGTGCCGGAGCCACAATCAAAAGTAAAGTGGCCAAAGGAAAAGAGGAAGCGGGCGAAAAATACCGCGATTATTTTGAGTGGGAAGAACCGCTAAAACGTTGCCCCTCTCACCGTTTGCTGGCTATGCGAAGGGGAGAAAACGAAGGGATATTGCGTATTTCAATTGCGCCTGATGAAACAGATATTCTGGAGCGCCTGAATCGGTTTTTTGTCCGATCCGAAAATGCTTGTGGAGAACAAGTTAAGCTAGCAGTGAAAGACAGTTACAAGCGCCTGCTTTCATCGGCCATTGAAACTGAATTTGCACAGGCTTCAAAGCTGAAAGCTGACCAGGAAGCCATCCAGGTGTTTGCCGAAAACTTGCGACAATTGTTGCTGGCAGCTCCTCTCGGACAAAAACGGGTGTTGGCCATCGACCCCGGTTACCGCACGGGCTGCAAACTGGTTTGTTTGGATGAGCAGGGCAATTTATTGCATAACGAAACCATTTATCCCAACAAGCCGCAGGAAGAAACCAAGCAGTCGGCCCGCAAAATAACCTCGCTGGTTGGTGCTTACCATATTGATGCCATTGCCATTGGAAATGGAACGGCCAGCCGCGAAACCGAGCACTTCATTAAAAAGCTGCGCTACGATCGTGATATCAAAGTGTTTGTGGTTTCTGAAGATGGTGCCTCCATTTATTCGGCCTCGAAAGTGGCGCGCGAAGAATTCCCCAGTTATGATGTGACCGTGAGGGGAGCGGTTTCCATTGGTCGCCGGCTGATGGATCCGCTGGCCGAGCTCGTTAAAATTGATCCGAAATCAATCGGGGTGGGGCAGTACCAGCACGATGTCGATCAGAAATTGCTGAAAAACAGCTTGGATTCCGTTGTTGAGCTGGCAGTGAATAAAGTGGGTGTCAATGTCAATACCGCATCAAAACATTTGCTGACCTATATCTCGGGACTTGGGCCACAACTGGCGCAAAATATCGTGGACTACCGCAAGGAAAGCGGCGCCTTTGGTTCGCGGAAAGAACTGCTCAAAGTCCCCCGTATGGGAGCCAAAGCCTTTGAACAAGCGGCGGGTTTCCTTCGGATTCCTGATGCGAAAAATCCACTCGACAATTCGGCCGTGCATCCTGAATCCTACCACATTGCAGAGCAAATGGCCAAAGATCTCGGCTGTAGTATCAACGATTTGATGAAATCAGAAGACTTGCAGCAGAAAATCAATCTCGAGAAATACCGGACCGAGTTTGTTGGGCTTCCTACATTAAAAGATATCCTGGCCGAGCTGGCCAAGCCCGGGCGCGATCCAAGAAAGAACATCAAAGTTTTTGAATTTGCTGAGGGAATTTTTCGGATGGAAGACCTGCACGAAGGCATGGTGTTGCCGGGCATCGTGACCAATATTACCAAGTTCGGTGCCTTTGTCGATGTCGGTGTCAAGCAGGATGGCCTGGTGCATATTTCGCAACTGGCCAACCGGTTTGTGAGCGACCCCAACGAGGTGGTTAAACTTCACGAACATGTGAAGGTGAAAGTCACCGATGTGGACATCTCCCGAAAGCGAATCCAGCTCAGTTTAAAGGATGTGGAGCAGGCTTAGGCTTGCTTCGGAATAAAAATCCAGCAAATCAGGTAAATCAAAAGCCCCGGAAATCCGACACTTAAGATTGACACCACCACATAAATCACCCGCAGCAAAGAGGGATCGATATCAAAATATTCGGCAAAGCCGGCTACAACCCCGGCAATCATCTTGTTGTTCGACCGGGTCAAGCGTTTTTTAGGGGCACCAATTGTTTCCATCGCGCTTAGTCTTCGTCATCAAATAAATTTTCCTGACTCTCAAATTCAGCCTCCAGGTACTCTTCGGCTTCTTCCAATAGTTGTCTTACAAGTTCTTTTGAGTCAGGTTCTTCGCTTAGCCAGTGGATTTCCTGGTTCGACCAGAAATCTTCGATGTCGCTTTCAACAATGAATTTAGGTTCTTCGGTGTGAACCACGAAAATGGTGTCGGGTGTTTCCTGAGAATTGTCTGCAAGTAGGAATTTTGGTAACATAGCTTTTTCTTTATTATTTGTAAGCAAATTTATGGAAAAAACTGATGTATGTTCAGCTTTGGTGCGAGTTTTTTTAAATTAAATATTGATGGGAATTACGCGTCCAAAGTTATAAAATGAAAGAAAATCAAGCGAATTTGCTATTTTATTTTAACAGAAGAAAACGATGTGTTATTTTAGCTTCCGGATTTAAGCGGGCATTATGAATAAATTGAATGAGATTCTCTCTCTGGTTGATGGATACATCGGTGGCAGTCAGTGGTTTGTTTTTTTATTGTTGGGCACCGGCCTGTTTTTTACCTTCTATCTGCGATTTCCTCAGTTTCGATACCTGGGGCCTGCTTTTCGAATTGTGAGAGGGAAATTCGATCGTCAAGGCGATGAGGGCGACACCTCACACTTTCAGGCTTTAACCACCGCGCTTTCCGGAACGGTGGGGACGGGCAACATTGCCGGAGTTGCCCTGGCCATTCATCTGGGTGGGCCGGCTGCACTTTTCTGGATGTTTGCAACCGCACTGGTCGGCATGACGACGAAATTTGTTGAAGTCACCCTGTCGCATAAATACCGGGAAAAGACGGCTGATGGTACGATGGCTGGCGGGCCGATGTATTACATGAAAAACCGGTTGAACATGAAATGGCTGGCAGTGATTTTTGCTGTGGCCACCATCTTTTCTTCATTTGGAACTGGCAATTTACCCCAAATCAACTCAATCGCTAATTCGATGCACGCCACTTTTGGGATCGATAAAATTATTACCGGCGGGGTTTTGGCCGTTTTGCTCGGATTTGTAATTATTGGCGGAATTAAACGAATTGCTCAGGTCACTTCGCGGCTGGTTCCCATTATGGCTGTCATTTATTTTGTTGGAGCAGTAGCTGTCATCCTTTTTAACTACCAAAATATTGTGCCGTCGATCATCTCTGTGTTCAGCGATGTGTTTACCGGAACGTCGGCTGCCGGTGGATTTTTGGGGGCCAGCTTTGCCTTTGCTTTTAACCGCGGCGTCAATCGCGGGCTGTTTTCCAATGAGGCCGGGCAGGGCTCAGCACCCATTGCTCACGCCGCAGCCCGAGCACACGAGCCGGTATCAGAGGGAATGGTGGCGTTGCTCGAACCTTTCATTGATACCATTATCATTTGTATGCTCACGGGTCTGGTCATTCTGTCGTCGGGCGTGTGGAGCGAAAAATTGGACAACCAGTTTCAATCGGCTGATATTGAAGTGCTGGCGGGCCGGTATGTGGAAAGCCATGAAGCCGATCGGGAACAACTGGCCGACTTTCTTCTGGGAAGAACTGACCTGGCGCGATACACCGGTGGTTTGCAGGTGACTGAGGGCCGCATTGCCGGCGACGTCACCATCCTGCATGCCCGTTCGTTAGCCGGGGAAATTGTCGTCAGCAAAGACGGAAAGCCTTTTACCGGCATGCTCCATGTTGTCAACGGCCATTTGCCGGTCGACGATGGAACCCGACTCCACGGGAAATCGCTCATTCACAGCGCCCCACTCACCACCGAGGCTTTTACAAAAAGCTGGTTTGGAGCGTCCGGGCGTTATATTGTAGCCATCGGCCTGTTGTTGTTTGCTTTCTCTACAGCCATTTCCTGGTCGTATTACGGCGGGCGGGCTGTCACTTTTCTCTTCGGAATCAAAGGAGAAATTTATTACCGTATAGTTTATGTTATCGGTTTCTTTTTCGCTTCATTTACAGATACAACCATCGTTTGGACATTTTCAGGAATCACCATTGCCATGATGACCATACCGAACCTGATCGGTATTTTGATGTTGCGTAAGGAGATGAAATCGGAAGTGAAGGCATTTTGGAAAGAATACTCCGATTTTTTCGGGAATCAAAAAACTTAACCAATTTTAATTTATTTTTGTCTCATTCTTTTTGACAAATATGAAAAACGACCTAACAAAATTATCCCTTCTTGTTGTGGACGACAGTTCAATTAACCAGCGAGTTGTCGCCATGTCTTTAAGAAATGCCATGGGCCGGATTGATACAGCCAGCAACGGTATGGATGCCTACAACATGTATCGCGAAAACCAGTATGATATTATCTTGATGGATGGCCGCATGCCGGTGATGGATGGTTTTGAAGCCACGCAAAAGATTCGCGATTTTGAAAAGGAAAAGGCGCTGGAAAATCCGGCCGTTATTATCGCCTTAACCGGAAGCGACACGGAACATGAAATGAGAGCCTGCATCAACTCCGGAATGGATGCTTGTATGGTGAAACCTTTTCGGATTCAGGAATTTCTGGAAATCGTAAAAGATTTTAACTAAGATTCTGTTATTACACCCACATCTTTCTATTTTTGCCGAACAATTGCTTTAGTACGAAAATTGGCATGGCAAAAATATACCCACAAAATTTTGAATCAAAAATTGGTTTCGATCGCATTCGGAGCTTATTGAAAGGAAATTGCCTGGGCACGCTCGGCAAAGACCGGGTGGACGAAATTTCCTTTTTATCCGAATTTGACACCATTCAGCTGGAATTGGCCTATGCCGATGAGTTTTCACGCCTGATGGTTGAAAGTGACAATTTTCCTACAAACTATTACTTCGACTTGCGTCCGTCGCTCTCCAAAATTCAAACCGAAGGACGTTTTTTGGAAGTGAATGAATTGTTTGACCTGAAACGTTCGCTCGAAACGGTCACCGCGATCATTCGTTTTTTGGGAAACCAGAAAGAAGAGATTTATCCAAACTTGTGCGCTTTGGTTCAGCCCATCCAGGTTTTTCCCTACATCAAGGAACGCATTGATCAAATCATTAGCCAACACGGAAAAATTAAAGACAATGCCTCGCCCGAGCTGGGACAGATACGTCGTGAGTTGCTCAGCAAACAAAGCAATGTGTCGAAACGTTTGCACAGCATTTTGCGGCAGGCGCAGCGCGATGGGCTGGTGGACGAAGATACCTCGGTCTCCATTCGCGACGGGCGTCCGGTAATTCCGGTTTCGTCGGCCATGAAACGACGGCTGAACGGAATTGTACACGACGAATCGGCCACTGGCAAAACCGCATACATTGAACCCGCCGAAGTGGTGGAAATCAACAACGAAATACGTGAGCTGGAATATGCAGAGAAGCGCGAGATTGTTCGTATTCTGATTGAATTTTCGAACGATGTAAGGCCGTATTTGCAAGACCTTTTTTACCTGTACGATTTCTTGGGAACCATTGATTTTATCCGGGCCAAAGCACGCCTGGCTATTCAAATGGACGCCATCAAACCAGCCATGGAAGCCAAGCCCCAACTGTTTTGGGAGAAAGCGGTTCACCCCTTGTTGCGCCTGGCGTTGGAGCGCGAAAAACGGAAAGTTATTCCACTGGATATTGAATTGAGCCCGGAAAAGCACTTGCTGCTGATTTCGGGACCCAACGCCGGAGGAAAGTCCGTTTGCCTGAAAACGGTGGGTCTGCTGCAATACATGTTGCAGTGCGGTTTGCTGATTCCGGTGGATGAAAAAAGCCGGGCCGGAATTTTTGATCAATTGTTTATCGATATTGGCGATGAGCAATCCCTGGAAAATGATTTGAGTACCTACAGTTCGCATCTGATGAACATGAAGCATTTTCTGAAGTTTACGAACAACCGGACCTTAATTTTAATTGATGAATTTGGAACGGGTACTGAACCGATGATTGGTGGCGCCATTGCCGAAGCCATTCTTGATCAGTTGAACAAGGAAGGTACCTTTGGCGTGATTACCACACACTACACCAACTTGAAGCACTTTGCCTCGTCGGTTGACGGCATTGAGAATGGCGCCATGTTGTATGATAATCACCAGATGGAACCGCTCTTTCAGTTGCAGATTGGCAAGCCGGGCAGTTCATTTGCTTTTGAAATTGCCCGCAAAATTGGCATGCCCGAAACCATTTTACAGGAAGCCACCGAAAAGGTGGGTGCCGACCACATCAACTTCGACAAGCACTTGCGCGATATTGTACGCGACAAACGGTACTGGGAATCGAAACGCCAACGGATCCGGAAAGTGGAGCGCAGCCTGGATGAGATGGCTGAGAAATACGAGTTCGACTTGAGCGAGATGGCCAAGCAACGCAAACAGATTGTTGCCGAAGCGAAAGAAGAAGCCGCCCGCGTGTTGGCCGAGGCCAATAAAATGGTGGAAAAAACCATTCGCGAAATTCGCGAAAGTCAGGCGGAAAAAGAGAAAACAAAGGCCATTCGTAAACAGTTAACCGTCTTTAAAGAAAAAATTGAGGTTCCTGAAGAAGAAAACGACGAATGGATCAATAAGAAAATTCAGAAGCTGAAAGAAAAGGAAAAACGCCGGAATGAACGGCGGCCCGAAAAGCCCGGGAAGGTAAAAGTTTCAGTGTCGAAAAAGCAGAAGGCTGAATTGGAACCCGGCGACAAAGTGCGGATGGAAGGCCAAAACAGCATTGGCGAAGTGCTCGAAGTTGGCGACAAAAACGTGGTGGTGGCATTTGGTCAGCTGCGTACCTCGGTGAACCGGAAAAAATTGCAAAAGGTGAGCAACAACGAGGCCAAGAAAGAAATGCGCGGAACAAACAAGACCTTGCCCAATGTGCATCGCAAACTGTCGGAAAAGCGTAATACCTTCAAGCCCGAAATTGATGTTCGCGGACAGCGGGCCGACGAAGCCATTTCAAATATTCAGGCTTTTTTAGACGAAGCCATCATGCTGGATGTTTCCGAATTGCGCATTCTGCATGGCAAAGGAAACGGCATTTTGCGCGAAATGATCCGCAGCTTCCTGGGGGCCGATCCGATTGTTCGTTCCTATCGCGACGAGCATGTGCAGTTTGGCGGCGCCGGAATCACCATTGTAGAGTTGAGTTGATAATCTTATCGCTTTTCAGGAATCATCAAAATCCCCGCATTCACCACAAAAGCTGAAACGATCATCCAGTTTCCAACATCGCTTCCATAATAAGCGGCCGTAATTTTTCCGCCCAAAGCGATGATTCCGCCGGCGACCATGGCCAAAATGCTCAGGCGTTTATTCACTTTCCAATTGGTGAGTGCAGCCACCAAGGGAACCAGGAAGGCCCCGGAATAAAAAGCTAAGGCCAGCAACAGTGTCCCGATGATGGAGGTGACTTTTAGCGCGATCACCATGCTGATGATTCCGCTCAGCACAATAAAATACCGCGTTTGCTTCAACGATTTGAGGTTGTTAATGTCCGGATTGAGCAATTCGCTTAAAATCATCGAAGAGGTGAGCAGCGTGGTGTCGGCTGAAGATAAAACCGCCGAAAGCAAGGCAGCAGCCATCAGCCCCGCAATCCATTCGGGCAGGTAAAAACCGATCACTTCAATGAGTGCCGCTGAACCTTCCAGGTTTTCCCCGGGCAGGTGACTGAATGCGAAGACCCCGACATACGCCAAAATGAAGGCGAATGGAATCAAAATGGAAGCTACCAGCCGCACACTTCGGCGTGCTGTTTTTTCATCTCTCGCGCAAAATACCCGCGAGTAAATATCGGGCCCTACAACGAACGTACTGGAAAAAGTCAGCACTAAAATCAGCAAGTCAATCCCCGAGAATTGAGCGTTGAAGGGAAAAGCACTGCTGAATCCGGGAACCTGTTCGGGCATATCCCATAAAAAGAAAGCGGTGAGCATCACGCCAAACAAAATGATGAACGACTGGACGAAGTCGGTTTTGATGATGGAGATCTGTCCGCCAATTAAGGTGTAGAGAATGAAAACCGCT
The DNA here is from genome assembly GCF_001270965.1 of Sunxiuqinia dokdonensis. Classification (GTDB taxonomy): domain Bacteria; phylum Bacteroidota; class Bacteroidia; order Bacteroidales; family Prolixibacteraceae; genus Sunxiuqinia; species Sunxiuqinia dokdonensis. Next base: position 113,547 of record NZ_LGIA01000148.1, read on the forward strand.
CCGGAAATCAGGACACCCTGTTCGTAGGGCAGGTTGAAAAAGCTAAACAGGATTTTGGCCGATGCAATCACCTGGGCCGCAACAATTCCGGTCCAGGCCAGCGGAATGATGATGGAGGCGGCTTTTCGGGCTGTTTCGCCATAAAACTGTCCGAGCAGGTTGGTGAGGGTATATTTTCCCAGCCGGTTGACTTTGCCCACAAGCGGCACCAAAAGCCACAAGCCAAACGATGCTGCCAAAAGGTACCAGGCTGCTGCCCAGCTTTGGTCTTTGGTCAGGTTCACCGTGCCCAAAATAGCCGAGCCGCCAAGCACGGTAGCCAGCAAACTGCCCGATATTTGCCAGAATCCGGAGCGTTTGCCGGCAACAAAATAATCGCTGGGTTCCTTTATCTTCAACCAGGAATAAATGCCTAAGCCGATAATAAGGATGAAGTAGCTGATGAGGATGGTGACTTTCATGCGATTATTCTATCCGGATTAATTCAAACGCTAAATCGGTTTTGTTGATTCCCTGAACTTTATAAAGCGCCTTAAAATTATCGGGGTCGAGTTGCGTGAGCTTTTCATTCAAGAGCGTGGTCAGGTAATTGGGATTTGTCAGTTGATCCACGACTGAAATATTGCCAATGTCTTGGGTTGACAGAAAAAGCAGAAAGCGGTTGTCGGTGTATCCTTCCGTATTAATGACCAGCGCATAGTCAGTTTGCTTGTTGTTGTCGTTGGCGGGGCGATAAATTGCTGCGTCCGGATCATCGGCAAAGATAAACTGTCGGCTGGAGCTGGAAATGCCAAACGAGAATTCCAGATCTTGGACAACGTTTTCAAAAAGCCCCATGTTCTTATAATTGCCTACGAAAATGATGTTGTTGTTTTTCAAATCATCGGGTTGTAAATCCGATGAAAGCTTGACATGAATTGGTGCGCCGGTTTGTGCAAATACTTTGTAAATATGGCTTTGGCAAAACGCCGCCATCTTCGACAAATACGTCAGGTTCGACTTGGAAAGCGAGTGGATCAGCTCGGGGTTTTTATCCAAAAGATGCTCGTATTCCACTTCCGAATTAATATTGAAATCACGGTAGATACCAACACTTCCGGTTGGTAGCTGGCCGGAGAACACAAAATAGTCGCCCAATACCAACAGCGTTGGTTTGTCGCTTTCTGCAAAATCCTGCCAAACCGGTAATTCCTTCCATGGAGTTTTATCTTTTGAGGATAGCTTAAAATACAGGAATCCGAGTACAAGCAGTGCCGCAAACGAAACGATAAACGGAATTAAAAATACATAACGAACCGGCTTGCGGTGGTCTTTGGGCGAATCGAACCGGACGCGGTACTTGCCTTTTTCAAGCACAAAAATAACCGGATCCTTTTTCCCTTCAGCGGCATAATAGTCTTTCAGTTTTTTTCTGACATTGTGAATGTAAACCCGGATGTTGGAGTCTTGCTTGTCCGCGTCTTCGTATTTCTTTCCGAACAACTCAACGCCGATTGTCAGTTCTTTGGGATTTTTTCCTTCGAGTGAAGCTTCTGTCAGGTAATTTAAGAGGTCGCAACTAATTTTTGACTTCACAAAATGCCTGCTCGATGTAATTTTTTTTAAATGATTGTATATGAGGTTTTTGTTTTTCGTCATGAATGGAATTATAGCTTAGTTGTAACTGTTATAAAACCCGTTTTAGTGCTGCAAATATACCTGAAATATCCCTATTTTTATACATTCGTTACCGTTCACGTCAATTTGTGGCAATTTGTAAATCATTAAACCAATAAACATATGAAAGTTCGATTAGCATTTCTTTTACTATTTGTCAGCACCTTTTTATTAGCCGGCAATGCCGATGGCTGGGAGTATCTTTTCAACGGAAAAGACCTGACCGGCTGGAAACAGCTCAACGGAAAAGCCAAGTACGAAGTCGTCAATGGGGTGATTGTGGGCACAACGGTTGCCAATACGCCCAATTCATTTTTAACAACCGAAAAGGATTACGGCGACTTTATTCTCGAGGTGGAGTTGAAAGTTGACGACAATATGAACTCCGGTATTCAGTTCCGCAGTTTAAGTAAAGCCGATTACAACAATGGCCGGGTGCATGGTTACCAATGCGAGGTCGATCCTTCCGAACGTGCCTGGAGTGGTGGTATTTATGATGAAGCCCGCCGTGGCTGGCTTTATCCCTGCACTTACAATCCCGAAGGCGGAAAAGCGTTTCGCAATGGCGCGTGGAATTTGTACCGGATTGAATGCGTTGGAAATGACATCCGCACCTTCTTAAACGGGAAGCCGGTGGCGCACTTAATTGACGATATGACCCCAAAAGGATTCATTTCGTTGCAGGTGCATTCGATTGGATCAGCGGATCAGGAAGGCCGCCAAATTAAATGGCGGAATGTGCGGATCAAAACAAGCGATTTGAAACTGACCCCGATGGACGATGTTTTTGTGGTGAACATGCTACCCAATCAAGTGTCGGAAACCGAGAAGAACCAAGGCTTTGAGTTGCTGTTTGATGGCGAAACAACTAACGGTTGGAAAAGCGCCAACTCAGATCAGTTTCCCGAAAAAGGTTGGGTGGTTGAAAATGGTGCATTGGCCATTTTGGGCCAGGACCAGGTTGCCAAACGCCCCGGTGACATTGTGACCAAAGAAAAGTTTAAGGCTTTTGATTTGCAGTTTGAGTTTCAGTTAACCAAAGGCGCCAACAGTGGCGTGAAGTATCAGTTGGGAAACAACGGGCCAAGCATTGGTTTAGAGTACCAAGTTCTGGACGATGAAAATCATCCGGATGCCAAGCAGGGAGCTGCCGGAAACCGGAAAATGGCATCGCTGTACGATTTGATTCCTTCGGAAACACAACAACGCTTTGTGAAACCGGTGGGTGAGTGGAATCGCGGTCGCATTGTGCTTCATCCTGACCGACGGGTTGAACATTGGCTGAATGGATTGAAAGTGGTTGAATTCACCATCGATTCCAATGTGTTTCATGCTTTGGTTGCGCGAAGTAAATATGCCGATTTTAAAGATTTTGGTGTGGTGGAAGAAACCCCCATTTTACTGCAAGATCACCAGGATCATGTGATGTTTAGAAGCATCAAAATTAGAAAACTCTAAGCTATGCAAGCTATCCAAAAATCATGGGCAGCCATTTTCCTGGCTTCCTTTCTTGTGTTCGCCATGTTTGGCTTTTCGTCGTGCACAACTGAAAAAAAAAGCACGCAACCTGAAATTCAAAACGAAGTGAAGTTCAAATTGGGCGTGGCATCTTATTCGCTTCGGAAGTTCGACCGGAACCAAACCATCGCATTTACCAAAAAGTTGGGTGCCGATTACGTCGCCTTCAAAAGTTTTCACCTGAAATTGGATGCAACGGATGATGAAATCGCCGAAGCGGTTGCCAGTTGTGCTCAAGCCGGATTGAATCTGTACGCCGGCGGCGTGATTTATATGACCACCGAAGCAGAGGTCGACCAGGCTTTTGAATACGCCCAAAAAGCGGGGATGAAAATGATTGTGGGCGTTCCGAACCACGAATTGCTGCCGTACGTCGAAAGTAAGGTTAAAACCTACGATATTCAATTGGCCATTCACAATCATGGCCCGGGCGACAAACTCTATCCCAGTGCGGAAAGTGCGTATGTTCTGATTAAGGACATGGATCCCCGAATGGGTTTGTGTATTGATATTGGCCATACCAAGCGCATTGGCCGCAGTCCTTCGCAGGATGTGAGGGATTATTTCGACCGGGTGCTGGATATTCACATCAAGGATGTTACCGCTGCCGACCACGATGGATCAACCTGCGAAATTGGACGGGGCGTGATTGATCATCACCGCTTCTTGAAAGACTTGGTTGAGCTTGGATATGATGGTGTGGTGGCACTGGAATATGAGAAAGATGGCGACGATCCGTTTGCCGGAATGGCCGAGTCGATGGGCTATGTTAAAGGAATTTTATCCACCTTCAAGTAAATAGTGCGAATAATTTATTGTCATGTTTCGAGTCTTTAACAATTTGTGATAGAAGCGAAACCGAAAATATCAAATAGGTCCGTGACCTTAAACCAAATAAACGATACAAAATGAGTTCAAACAGAAGAGATTTTTTACGAAAAGCGGCTGTCGGAGCTGCAGGAGTTACCTTGGGTGGCTCGGCCATGGGCATGTCGGCTAAGAGTTATTCACGGATTATTGGTGCCAACGACCGGCTGCAGGTGGCCTTTATGGGCTGCGGACGCCGCGTGGGTGCGTACTACAACGCGGTAAAAGATAAAAGTAACAATGTTGACCTGGCTTACATTTGTGATGTGATGAAAAAGCAGCGCGAAAAAGTTGGGAAAGATTTGCATGGAAAAGTAAGTGGCAAAGCAACCATGATCAACGATATCCGTGAAGTGTTTGCCGATAAAGATGTGGATGCCGTGTTCAATGCCACACCCGACCACTGGCATGCTCCCGGAACCTGGATGGCCATGGAAGCTGGCCTGCATGTTTACATAGAAAAACCATGTAGCCACAGCCCGCGCGAAGGCGAATTGCTGGTTCATTTTCAAAAGAAATATGGCAAGGTCGTTCAAATGGGAAACCAGCAGCGCTCGTCGCCCGAATCCATCGAAATCATCAACCAAATTCATAACGGCGTAATTGGAAACGCTTACCGGGCGGTTGCTTTTTACTCCAACACCCGCGGCTCAGTACCTGTGCCTAAAAAGGCGCCGGTTCCCGAAGGCTTGGACTGGAACCTGTGGCAAGGGCCAGCTCCACACGAAGATTACCGGCACGACACCTGGGACTACAACTGGCACTGGTACGGCTGGAACTGGGGAACAGCAGAAACCGGAAACAACGCCACGCACGAGCTCGACATTGCCCGCTGGGCGCTCGATGTTGAGTATCCGGAGTTTGTTGAAGTGCAAGCCGCCAAGCGCCATTTCCTTGACGATGGCTGGGAAATGTACGATACCATGGATGCCAGTTTTCGTTTCCCCGGAAACAAAGTGATTGTGTGGGACGGAAAAAGCCGCAATGGTTACAGCACTTACGGGTCCGACCGGGGAACGATCATTTACGGAACAGAAGGATCAGTATTTGTCAATCGCGGCGGTTATAAGCTGTATGACCGTGGTGGTAAATTGGTGCGCGACAGTAAGTCGGTGAGCGATGAAGCCGGTACTACCCTTGGTGGCGGTGGCGGAATGACTGACCTGCATGTGCTTAACTTCTTCGATAACATCCGCGGCAAGTCAACGCAACTGAACTCACCAATTGACATGGGCGCAACCAGTCAAATGCTGACGCATTATGCCAACATTTCTTCGCGCATCGGAAAGTCGTTTGATGTCGATACCAACGATGGTCGTATTTATGATCGCGATGCCATGAAGTTGTGGGACCGGGAATATGAACCCGGTTGGGAACCAAAGTTGTAGTTTCGAGGAGCGACCACCAAAGGAATATGCTCAAAAACAAATGGCCAGGCTAAGCCGATGGTCATAAAGAAAATAGCCTGCATTTTTGTGGGCTATTTTCTTTTGCATTTTCTGAGAAGCGGGCGATATTTTCTATTCAAAGTGATTTATATCAATATCATTCGTACTTTTTAGATTTTGAAAGTGATAAACTTTTGCTCATTGATTTTTGTGTGATGATTGCTATTGATCATGTAGTCAGCTTGTTGAGGAAATTGTTGTAACATAAGACTTGTTAACAAATGTAACTATTTAGAACCTTGTTAAATTTGGTAGCCAGCTGGGTAGTTTGGTCTTTCCTTAATAATTTTGGGATCATTAGATTTCTTAATTTGAAAACCATGAAGAATCGATTGACTACCTTGCTTTTTTGCCTTTTTATTGGCGTGCATGTCCTGGCACAGCAACCTACACAATGGCGCGGCGAAAACTCCGAAGCCAAGTATCCAGCCTCCAAATTAATGGCGCAATGGCCCGCTGACGGCCCCCAGGTTTTGTGGCATTTTGAAGAACTGGGCGAAGGCTTTTCCTCCCCAACTTTTGCCAACGGAAAAATCTACTGTCCGGGAATGGTCGATGAAATTGGCTATCTCAGTATTTTCAATGAAAACGGCTCATTCGAAAAGAAGATCCCTTACGGAAAAGAGTTTGAAGTGAGTTATCCCGGATCGCGGCAAACGCCCACCATCGTTGGCGATTTGGCCTACATTGTCAGCGGTTATGGCGAACTGATCTGCTTAAACCTGAACACTGGCAACATCGTGTGGAACAAAGAGCTGGCTAAAGACTTTGGCTCTGAACACTTACGGTGGGGATTCAACGAAACGGTTGTCGTTGATGGCGATAACGTGTTCTTCACTCCTGGAGGTAAGGAATTTAATATGGTTGCACTCGACCGCATGAATGGCAGTCTGGTTTGGAAAAGCGCCGGCAAAGGCGAAACAGCCGCCTACTGCACACCAAAGTTGGTTGAGCTGCCAGGCCGTAAATTGTTGGTTACCCATACCGGTAAAGAAGTGATTGCAGTTGATGCCAAAGACGGAAAAATGCTGTGGAGCTATCCGCATCCCAATCAATACAACATTCACCCGAACACACCGATTTTTCAGGATGGCGCGCTGTTTATTTTCAGCGGTTACGGACAAGGCTGTGTAAAATTGGACCTGGCCGATGATGGTTCGTCAGTTAGCAAAGTGTGGAGCACCGAAAAGATGGACAACCAAATGGGCGGAGCCATTATTTCGGATGGTTTTGTTTACACTTCGGGGCACAAAGCGCGCGGTTGGTTTTGTTACGACTGGAAAACCGGCGAAGAAAAATGGCATTCGACCGAGCTCGGAAACGGCGTAGTCATCATGGCTGGCGATAAGCTGATCGCGTATTCCGATCGGGGAGAGCTGGCTTTAATCAAGCCAACTCCTGAAAAGTTTGACTTGGTGTCTAAAGCCAAAGTAGAATACGGAACAGCTCAGCATTGGGCACATCCGGTTGTTCACAACGGCATTTTGTATGTGCGCCACGGACAGTCGCTGATTGCGTACAAAATATCGGCCTAGCGATCATTCATTAAGCAAACGCCCAAACCAAATATCAACCATAAAAAACCAACATGAAACGACTGTTAATCATTCAACTTTTCCTTTGTGTCAGCTTGCTTGTCGATGCACAAATCTACCAGTTTCGCGGACCAAACCGCGATGGGAAGTTCCCTGAAACCGGTTTGCTAAAAGCCTGGCCTGAAGCCGGTCCCGAGTTATTGCTTGAGGTGGAGGGTATTGGCAAAGGCTATTCCTCCGTGATTTCAAATGGCGAATACCTCTATGTTTCCGGAATGATTGATACGCTGGATTACCTGACTTGTATTGATTTTGAAGGGAACAAGAAATGGCAGGTAGCCTATGGCGAATCCTGGAAAAAATCGTTCCCCGAAACCCGCAGTACCCCAACCATCGAAGATGATCGAATCTATATTATCAGCGGAATTGGTGAACTGGTTTGTCTGAATACTGAAACCGGAGAAATCAGTTGGAAAGTAAATGTTGACCGCGATTATGAAGCTGAGTGGCATATTTGGGGCGTTTCCGAATCGCCGCTGATTGTTGGGGATAAAGTGATTTGTACTCCAGGAGGACAGGAAACTTCGGTGGTGGCTTTCGATAAAATGACCGGCGATGAGATATGGAAAACACCCAGCGTGGGCGGGCAACGGTCTTATGCGTCGTCAACACTTTACGAAAATAACGGCGAGCAATATGTGCTGGCAGTTACTGCAACCAATTTAATTGCCTTGGATCCGGAAACGGGAGCGGTGAAAATGACTTATCAATACTACAACAACGAGAAATGGTCGGACCAACCCGGGCTCATCTGGACTAATGTCCCTCTCTATAAAGGCAACGAAATTTTCTTATCCATGGGCTACGATTATCCGGCAAAAATGCTGCGGATCAACAACGATGCCAGCGGATTTGAAGAAGTATATACCGACACCATTTTCGACAATCATCACCATGGACTGATTGAGCTGGACGGCTACATTTATGGCTCGAACTGGGAGAATAATCGCAAAGGAAACTGGTTGTGCAAAAATTGGGAAACAGGTGAAATTGTGTACGACGAGACCTGGAATACCAAAGGCGCTTTGGTGTATGCCGATGGATTGTTCTACATCTACGAAGAGCAGCGCGGAAACGTAGCGCTGGTTGAGCCGGATCCGGCAGGTTTTAAAGTCATCAGCTCGTTTCGGGTTGAAAAGGGCTCGGGTCCGCACTGGGCGCATCCCTATCTGTTTGATGGAAAACTGTTTCTGCGACATGGTGATGTATTGATGGTTTATAATTTGAAAGGATAGCGTGAATAGAATTCTCATAAATTCGTTGGTTGGACTGGTTGCTTTGATTGGGGTGCTTTCGTTTGTTTTTTGGCTGACGAAGGATCCGACGAGCAACCTTCAGGCCAGTTTACCCGGTGAAGACAACCGGGAGGCTGGCAATTTGATTGAAGAAATCATTCGGATTGGCGAAAATTTTAATCTTTTTGACAATGAAGCGCCCGAAATGGAAGGCAGCTGGCCCCAGTTTCGTGGCGAAAATTTTGACAACATCGTTTCTGAAAAGCAAAACCTGAAAGATTCGTGGAGCGCTGACGAGCCAAAGATATTATGGTCGGTCGAATTGGGCGAAGGGCACGCCGGGCCTGCCATTTACAAAGGCAAAGTTTACTTGCTCGATTACGATGAAGAAACCCGCGAAGATGCGCTTCGATGCTTTTCCTTTGCCGATGGAAAGGAAATCTGGCGCCGCTCGTATGGGGTGCATGTCAAACGAAATCATGGGATGTCACGAACGGTTCCAACTGTCACCGAAGAACATGTGGTTACAATAGGGCCGCGTTGCCATGTGATGTGTGTGGCCCGCGAAACCGGCGATTTTATTTGGGGAATCGACATGGTGAAAGATTACGGAACCACCATTCCGCAGTGGTACACGGCCCAATGTCCGCTGGTCGTTGGCGACAAAGTGATCCTGTCGCCCGGCGGAAGTACCATCATGATGGCTGTGGATATTCATTCGGGTGAAATCTTGTGGGAAACACCAAACGAAATGCAGTGGAAAATGTCGCATTCTTCCATTGTTCCGATGAATTTCAATGGGCGCAACATGTATGTGTACAGCGCCGATGGCGGGGTGTGTGGCATTGCTGCCGATGGCGATGATGAAGGCGAAGTGCTCTTCCGATCGAATGCCTGGAACCACTCGGTGGTGGCTCCTTCGCCTGTGATTCTCGAAGGTGGACGAATTTTTCTGACAGCGGGCTACGGTGCCGGCGGAATGATGATCCGCCTCAATCCGCAAGGCGAAAAATTCGACGTTGAAGTGATCACAGAATATAAGCCAAAAGACGGGCTGGCATGTGAACAGCAAACGCCTGTGATTTGGGATGGCCATTTGTTTGGCATCCTTCCCAAAGATGGGGGCTCTAACCGCAACCAACTGGTTTGCGTGCACCCCGATGATGTGCAAACCATGGTTTGGACTTCCGGAAAAGACGCCCGATTTGGTCTGGGACCCTACATCATTGCCGACGAGAAGATGTACATTTTGGACGATGATGGAACACTGACCATGATTAAACCGGACAAAAGCCGGTACATTCAATTAGCACAGAAAAAGATTCTGGATGGGCACGATGCCTGGGGGCCGCTCGCCATTGCCGATGGCCGCCTGCTCATGCGCGACTCAAAAACAATGGTTTGTTTGGATATTGGCAAGCCCCTTTAATCTTTAAAAGGAGAGTTTTAACCACGGAGTTACACGGAGTATTGCACAGAGTCAAAAAGAGTTAATATTAAAATGAACAGAAATGGAAATCAACCAAATTACCCAGCAAATTCTAAAATGTGCTTTTGATGTTCACTCTGCACTTGGTCCGGGATTGTTGGAAAGTGCTTATGAAGAGTGTTTGTTTTATGAGTTGATTCAGTCAGGACTTTATGTCCAGAAGCAAAAAGCGTTACCATTGATTTATAAGGAAGTGAAATTGGATGCCGATTATCGTATTGATTTACTCGTTGAAAATAAAGTTGTAGTTGAAATCAAATCAGTAGATGTTTTCACAGATGTTCATACTGCACAAGTTTTGACCTATTTAAAACTTTCTGGCTGTAAAATTGGTTTGTTGTTGAATTTTAATGTTGCCTCACTAAAGCATGGTATAAAGCGACTGGCCAATTAAATTCTTAGTGCAACTCTGTGCCTGACTCAGTGTGACTCTGTGGTTAGGCAGTTTGAAATTTGAAATTTATTGCAAAGATATGAAATACAAAAAGCTGGTTAATCTGATCTTGTTTGTTTTGGCCCTGGCCATCGCTGTTATCATTGCGCGCGATTTTGTGCAAAACAGGGGAGGAAAACACATTGAAAATCCGTATGCTTTCGACGTAAGCGAATACCGCAAGGTCGATCCTGCGGAAATTCTTTATCAGGAAGAAAAAGTGCTGCAGCTAAAAGTGGACGAACCTAAAGGAATCGACTACCGCAATGGGGTGATCTACATCATTGCTGACAGCAGTTTAATTCAGCTAAACCTGCAAGGGCAGATGCTGAACGAAATCAAACTGGATGGTGCACCAACGGCTCTGGCGGCTGATGAACAGCTTTGGGTGGCTTTGAAAAATCAGGTGGTTGCATTGGGTTCGGATGGAACTGAAATGCAGCGATGGAATGATTTTGGGCCGCGTTCGGTGATTACTTCGCTGGCCGTTTCACCCAAATTTGTGTATGTGGCCGATGCCGGTAACCGGCTGGTTTATCAGTATTCGCATCAAGGCGAATTGCATCAGCAAATTGGTGAGCGGGATGAAGACAAAGCCGTTCCTGGATTTGTTGTTCCCAGCCCTTGTTTCGATGTTGATTTGAGTGAAGAAGGCTATTTGTGGGCGGTTAATCCCGGACGCCACAGTCTGGAAAATTTCAATGCCGATGGCGCCATGCGTAGTTCGTGGACAGCATCATCGGTAAAAACCGAAGGATTTAGCGGCTGTTGTAATCCGGCACACATGGCGATTATGGCTGAAAATGCTTTTGTGACCAGTGAGAAAGGGATTGTTCGGGTAAAAATATACGATCAGCATGGTAAATATATCGGAGTGGTCGCATCGCCGGATATGTTTGATGAGGATGCGAAAGCGCCTGATGTTTGCGTGGATGAAGAAGGACGGGTGATCTTGCTCGATTTCAGCCGCAAGCAAGTGCGTGTATTCAAACCGAAAAACAACGAATGATGAATCGGAAAGAATTTATACAGGCAGGTTTGCGCCTGAGTGTTTTAACTGGAATCGTGGGAGGCTCGCTGTTTTTGGTGAGTCGGAATAAGGTTGATTTTACCTGTTCGGAGAACAGCGTATGTAAGTCGTGCACTGTTTTCAGCGGGTGCGAGTTGGATAAAGCTAAACAGAGCAGACAAGATGAGCGATAAAAAAGAACATAAGCAAGCTAGCCGGCGCGAATTCATTCAAACCGGTATGCGCTGGACGCTGGGCGTTTCACTGGCTGGCGTGGCCACGGCGGCTGCGCTGAAGGTGAGCGCCGATGATTACGTTTGGCAGCTCGACCCCTTCAAATGTGTTTACTGCGGACGCTGCGCCGACTATTGCGTGATGACGCCATCGGCTGTGAAATGTGTTCACGCCTATGACTTGTGCGGTTACTGCGATTTGTGTGGCGGCTACCTCAAACCGGATGCAAATGCCTTGTCAACCGCTGCGGAGAACCAGCTTTGTCCCACTTCGGCCATTCGGCGCAAGTTTGTGGAAGACCCTTATTTTGAATATGAAATTGACGAGGATTTATGCTTCGGGTGTGCCAAGTGCGTCGAAGGCTGCTCGTCGTTTGGCAATGGTTCGCTACACCTGCAAGTACGACACGATTTGTGTGTCAACTGCAACGAATGTTCCATTGCCCGCGTGTGTCCGGCTGATGCTTTTGAGCGTGTGCCAGCAAGCAATCCATACAAAATAAAAGGTGATTTTTCGGTTGGAACCGATCAGTCAAATCCTGCTTAAACCAAGAACTTCAATGAACCGAATCTCAAAAATAATCTTTTCATTCACCGCTTTTTTACTGAGCGTGCCGGCATGGGCGCAGCAGCGTTTTCCCAAACCCGAATTTGAAACCGGCTACGTGCAGCCAGCTACTTCACAAGCTCCGCCGCGGACTTTGTTTCTGGAGTACCTGGATGTTTTTATGCTGGTTGCTGTTCTTGTTGTGGCCACTTGGTTTGTCGTGAAAAAGCGCTCGCGTCGCGGTGTGCTCTGGACTTCTGTTTTTGCCTTGCTCTATTTTGGTTTTTACCGCCAAGGCTGCATCTGCTCCATTGGTGCCATTCAAAATGTGACGCTGGCCATCTTCGATCCCACCTATGTGTTGCCCTTTACCGCCCTGCTTTTCTTTGTCATTCCCTTGGTGGTCACTTTGTTCTACGGAAGGACGTTTTGCGCGGCAGTCTGTCCGCTGGGCGCCATTCAGGACTTGGTGGCTTTTCGCCCTATTGAGTTGCCCAAATGGCTGCAAAAAGTCTTGGGAATCATCCCTTACCTGTATTTGGCTTTGGCGGTTTTATACGCTGCGACCAGTTCCGAATTTCTGATTTGTCGTTACGACCCCTTCGTGGGAATTTTCCGCTTCGATGCGGAGTTTCAAATGTTGTTGCTCGGCGGATTATTCCTGCTGGTTGGCATTTTTGTAGCCCGGCCGTATTGCCGCTTTTTCTGTCCGTACGGCGTCTTGCTGGGCTGGATGTCCACCTTCTCGAAGAAACACATGACCATCACCCCAAGCCATTGTATTCAGTGTAAGTTGTGTGCCAATTCGTGTCCGTTCGGAGCCATTGAAGAGCCAGTGGAAGAGCAGGGCAACCGACGCTCGAACGTGCAGCGACTGATGACGTATTTATTTTTTATCCCGCTGTGGATTGGGATTGGTGGATTGGCCGGTTCCATGATGCATGTGCCGCTGGCCAAATTCAATTCAACGGTTTACCTGGCCGAGCAGTTGGTTGAAAATCCGGAACTGAAGCAGGATCATGAACACATTGACGCCCGTGCCTTTATGCAATCCGGTAAATCGATGGATCAACTGGTGACCGAAGCCAAAAAAATACGTAGTCAGTTTTATTGGGGCGGCTGGTTGGTTGGCGGCTTCCTCGGATTGGTTATCGGCCTGACCTTGTTAAAACTTTCATCGCACCGAAACCGGTACGATTACGAACCTGATAAAACAAATTGTTTAAGCTGCGGACGATGTATGGATTATTGTCCGGTGAAGAATTAAAGCAATGAATAAAATGAACTGGACCCTGAAAGATAAAATGAATGTAGCGAAAGGCATCGCCTGGTTTGCGGTTCTTTTTAGTTTGATTGTTAGCGTAATGCTGATTGCCAATTACCTGCAATTGAAAACGGTTGACCCGCTGGAAAGCCCGGCTTTGCAGACCTTGGTTGAACGCCTGCACGAAAATCCGCAGGATGAAGCGCTAAAGGAAGATATCCGGGCGCTTGACCTGCTGATTCGAAAAGCATACTTTACCAGCCAATGGCAAATTCGCACGGGCGCCTATCTCTTGCTTTTCGGCGTGGTAGTTTTTGTGCTGGCCATTCGTTACCTGAAATCGCTCCGCAACGAGCTGGATGAGTTGGAAAGCATTGAAAAAGACGCTTTTCTGGATAAACAACTCGCACGAAAATGGCTGATTTATACAGGTGCTGGTTTGTTTATTTTGGCCATGATGTCGGGCGTGTTTTCAAACAATATTTTAGATGATTACGAACCGAAGTCGCTGGCTGAAAACCAGTTGTCATCGGATGTGGAGGTGATAGAAGTTCAGCCGGTCGAAGAAAGTCAAGTTGAGCCGATTGCTGAAACTGAATCACAGGCCGCTGAAGAGTTGGTTCAACCGGAAACCGCAATTGAAGAACCTGAAGTTGTCGCCGAGGCGGTGCCCGAACAGCAAGCCGCTCCTGCTGCAACTAAGGCGACACTGCCAACGCGGGAGCAAATGCGGGCCAATTACCCTTTTTTCCGGGGACCCGCAGGAGATGGCATTGCCTATCAAACCAAGGTGCCTGAAAAATTCGATGCGGCGTCGGGAGACAACGTCCTTTGGAAAGTGAAAGTTCCAAAGCACGGCTATAATTCGCCAATTGTATGGGGCGACCAGTTGTTTGTTACAGGAGCCGACAATGAGGCGCGCGTGGTGTATTGCTATAATAAAAACACAGGCGATCTTTTGTGGGAAGCCAAAGCTGATCAAATTGCGGGTTCACCGGCGAAGATGCCGAAAGTAACGGAAGATACCGGACTGGCTGCGCCTACGATGGCAACCAATGGTGTGGCAGTTTTTGCATTGTTTGGGACAGGTGATGTTATCGCACTCGATTTCTCCGGCAAACGGCTTTGGGCCAAAAACCTGGGCGTACCGGACAATCACTATGGCCATTCCTCATCGCTCATCATTTATAAAGACAAACTGCTGATTCAGTACGACACCAATCGGGGCGCTAAAGTTTTGGCGTTGTCAACCAACGATGGATCGAACCAATGGGAAACCGTGCGCGATGTGCGAATTTCGTGGGCCTCACCGGTATTGGCCGATGTTGATGGAAAAACGCAACTGATCTTAACCGGCGAACCGTTGGTGGCTGGTTACGATCCGGAGAACGGGAAAGAATTGTGGACGGTGGATTGCATGATGGGTGAAGTGGGCCCCTCGGTTGGTTATGCCGATGGTGTGGTTTATGCCGCCAATGAATATGCAACTTTGGCGGCCATTAAGGTGGGCAGTGCAGCCGAGGTAATTTGGGAAGAAAGCGAATACCTGCCCGAAGTGGCCAGTCCGCTGGCCAAGGATGGACTGCTGATGATCGCCACAAGCTATGGCGTGCTGGCTTGCTACGATGCCAAAGACGGCTCCAAATACTGGGAGCAGGAATATGGAGATGGCATTTACGCTTCGCCAATCTATGCCGACGGAAAAGTGTATGTGATGGATATGGGTGGAAACCTGCACGTCATCAAATTGGCCGAGGAATTTGAATTGGTAGCTGAATCTGAATTGGGCGAAAAATCGGTCTGTTCGCCGGTATTCGCCGACGGCAAAATGTACCTGCGTGGTTTCGACCATTTGTATTGCATTGGAAATTAAGAAAAATGACAGAAGAAATTCAACAGATCATTAGTCAGGTTGACAAAGTTATTCAGCAAAAGGGAAACACGAAAAAGGCGCTGATTCCGATTTTGCAGGCCATTCAGGATGAATACAACTACCTGCCTGAAGAAGCTTTGCGGCATGTTTGCGACACGACGGAGATTACCCCCGAAAATATTACCGGTGTAGCCAGCTTTTACTCGCAGTTTCGAATGAAGAAAGCGGGCCAACACCTGATTAAGGTGTGTGTGGGAACCGCCTGCCATGTGAAAGGGGCAGGGCAGGTGTACGATGCCTTTAAGCGCCACTTCAACCTGACAGGTGATGAGGAAACGGATGCTGAAGGAAATTATACGCTGGAAAAAGTCTCCTGCCTGGGATGTTGCACGCTGGCACCCGTGGTTCAGGTCGATGATGTCACTTACGGTCACGTAACTACTGACAAAGTCGATTCGGTTTTGCAAGATTTTGAAAGTCAAGTTGGCAAAACGGGCAAAAAAAGCAAGTATCGAAATGCCGATGGCAGCGAGTTTCAGGGCGAAATTCGCATTGGTTTGGGCTCATGCTGTGTGGCCAGTGGCAGCGATGAGGTGAAGAAAGAGATTGAACAAACCATTGAAGGAACGGGCATCAACCTGCAACTGAAAAACGTGGGCTGCGTGGGCATGTGCCACCAGGTTCCACTTGTTGAAGTGATTGATGAAAACAAAAAAAGTAAGCTGTACGCGAAAGTCAAACCCAACGAGGTAGCCGATATTATTCATGAGCATTTCAAACCCAAAGGGCTGATTGATCGCTTGAGATCCAATACCTTTCATTGGCTGGAAAAAATGCAGACCGACACGGTTTGGGAAGGCGTTGACCGCTATGCCATTGATGTTCGCGACGAAATGGTGTCCAGCTTCTTGGATCGTCAGCTACCCATTGCTACCGAGCATCGCGGTGTGCTCAATCCACTGGATATGGATGAATATCGAAGTTTTGGTGGTTTCGATGCCTTGAAAAGGATATTGCAAACTGATCGGCATGATGTGATTCGCATGGTGAAGGACAGCGGATTGCGTGGCCGCGGTGGTGCCGGCTTTTTAACCGGGCTGAAGTGGGAACTGGTTGAAAAAGAAAAAGCAGAAAAAAAATACCTGATTTGCAATGGCGACGAAGGTGACCCGGGAGCTTTCATGGACCGCATGTTGCTCGAATCTTATCCCTACCGGGTGATCGAAGGCATGCTGATCGCCGCTTGGGCAGTGCAGGCTACCGATGGCTATTTCTATATTCGGGCGGAATATCCGCTGGCGGTCACCCGCATCCGGCAGGCCTTGATCAATTGCCGTGAGCAAAACCTGGTGGGCAAAAATATATTGGGCTCTGACTTCAGTTTTGATATTCAGATTTATGAAGGAGCCGGCGCCTTTGTTTGTGGCGAAGAGACTGCCTTGATGGCTTCGATCGAAGGCAATCGCGGATTTCCCACCATTCGACCGCCGTTCCCGGCGCACAAAGGTTTGTGGGGCTTTCCAACCTTGATCAACAATACCGAAACCTTCGCCCAGGTTTCTTACATCATTCGCAATGGCGAAAGCCGTTTCAGCGAGATTGGCACGGAAAACTCCAAAGGTACCAAAGTGTTTTCGCTGACGGGCAAGGTCAACCGGGGCGGACTGATTGAAGTGCCCATGGGAATCACGATCCGGCAGATTGTGGAAGAAATTGGCGGTGGTGTTCAAAATGGCAAACAATTCAAAGCGGTGCAGGTTGGCGGGCCTTCGGGGGGCTGCATCCCGGCTTCGTTGTACGACACGCCCATCGACTACCATTCCTTGCTCGAAGTTGGTGCCATGATGGGCTCCGGCGGGCTGGTGGTGCTGGATGAAGACGATTGCATGGTGGATATTGCCCGCTATTTCCTGTCGTTCACCCAGAATGAATCCTGCGGAAAATGCACCTTTTGCCGGGTTGGAACCAAGCGCATGCTGGACATCCTGAACCGGATCACTTCAGGAAAAGGAACAAAAAAAGACCTGGAAGAACTGAAATACCTGGCTGAATGGACCCGGAAAGGCAGTTTGTGTAACCTCGGAAAATCGGCACCCAACCCCATTGTAACGACCTTACGGTATTTTTACGAAGAATATGAGGCCCATATTGAAGGTCGCTGTCCGACTGGTAAATGCACGGCGATGATCACCTATTCCATCAACGATGAGTGCATCGGTTGCACCAAGTGTGCCCAAAAATGTCCGGTTGACGCCATCAAATTCGAGCCGCACAAAAAACATTCGGTCAACACCGAACTGTGCATCAAATGCGATGCATGTAGGCAAGTTTGTCCGGTAGATGCGGTGGAGGTAGTCTGAACCGGGATTTGCGGGATGATTGGGATGGAAGGATTTTTTAGTAGTTAAAGAGAAGGTGACTGGTTATGAAATATGAAGAATTGACGCATAAAATCATTGGATGTGCCATGAGGATTCATTCCGCCCTTGGAAACGGTTTCCAAGAGATCATTTATCAACGGGCAATGGAAATTGAAATGGCGGATAGTGGAATTCATTTTTCCAGAGAACAGGAAATGCCGATCTATTATAAGAATCATCAGATCGGAACGCGACGGGTCGATTTTCTGGTGGAGGAGAACATTTCAGTTGAATTAAAAGCAATTATAAAATTGGAGGATGTGCATTTAGCCCAAGCCATTAACTACCTTGAAGCTTACGACTTGGAAGTTGGTCTATTGATTAATTTCGGAGCGAGGAGCTTGGATTTTAAGCGGCTCAACAACAAAAAGTTCAACCAAAAAAATCAAGGTAATCCTCTAATCTTATAAATCGAGGTTCAGACGAAGAATTGGTAACCCTTAATCCCATAACCCAAGGTTCAGACGATTATGATCAAACTAACAATAAACTCCCAGCCCATCACCGTTCCCGAAGGCACCACGCTTTTGGAAGCAGCCCGTACGCTTCAGATTGACATTCCAACGATGTGTCATCTGGAGGGAACGGGGCATTTTACTTCTTGCATGGTTTGCTTGGTGAAGGATACACGCAACGGCAGGCTGATGGCTTCGTGCTCGATGCCAGCCATGGAAGGCATGAACATTATTACCGACGATGACGAATGCCGTGAGTCCCGGAAAGCTTCGCTCGAACTGTTGCTGAGCGAGCACGTGGGCGACTGCGAAGCACCCTGCCAGTTGGTTTGCCCGGCGCACATGAATATTCCACTGATGAACCGGCTGATTGCTGCCGGAAATCACGACAAGGCCATTGAGGTGGTGAAACGCGACATCGCCCTGCCCGCGATCCTCGGACGCATTTGTCCGGCGCCTTGCGAGGCGGGTTGCCGACGTAAGCAGGTTGATGAGGCAGTTTCTATCTGTTTACTGAAAGGCTTTAGTGCCGACCAGGAGCTGGAGAAGGGTGTTACTCCCGTTCAGCCCAAAGAACAATCAGGCAAAAAGGTGGCCATCATTGGTGCCGGACCTGCCGGACTGGCTGCAGCTTTTTACCTGAACAAGGCGGGTCATCAGGTTACTATTTTTGAAAAGAACGAAAAGGCGGGTGGTGATTTGTTTCAAATTGAAGAATCTGTTTTACCGGCTAAGGTAATGGAAGCCGAATTTTCGGCCATTCTGAATTCGGATATCAAAACCCATTTCAATGTTGAAGTCGACCAGCAACGATTGGAGCAACTTCAGCAGGAAAATGATGCGGTGGTTTTGGCAACCGGCGCCATAAACGGCCAATTGAAAGGGTGGGGGATCAGCCTCTCAAAAACAGGTGTCGAAGTCAATAAAGACACGTATCAAACTTCGATTGACAAGGTTTTTGCCATTGGCAATGCGTTGCGCTCCTCCAAGTTGGCAGTTCGCTCGGTTGGCCAGGGTAAGGAAGTGGCGTTCGTCATTGACCAGTATTTCAAAACAAAAGAAGTGAAACCTTATCCAAGTCGGTTCAATTCGAAGTTTGGTAAGTTGCAGGAAACGGAGTTTGTGGAGTACCTGAAAGAGTCGGTGGATGAAAAGCGGTTGGAAGCCACGCGTGGAAAAGCGGTTGGTTTCACGATGGAAGAAGCGGTAGCCGAGGCGAAACGCTGCCTGCACTGCGATTGCCGGAATCCCGAAAGCTGCAAACTACGAGAACTATCAGACATTTATGGCGCGCAGCAAAAACGCTTTCAATACGATGAGCGGTTTAAAGTTGAAAAAGAATTTGCGCCGCAAAATATCGTTTACGAATCGGCCAAATGTATCAAATGTGGCATTTGCGTACGTATCACCCAGCAATACCAGGAAACCTTTGGGTTTTCATTCATCGGGCGGGGCTTTGATGTGAAGGTGGGCGTGCCGTTTTCCGAGTCCGTGGAGAAGGCCTTGGAAAAAACCGCTGCGTTGGTGGCCGAAAAATGCCCGACCGGAGCATTAGCCAAAACAAATACGGAGGAACAACTTAAATGATGACGATCAATATTCAATCCAGAAGAACAACTATGCGGGGTATCTTTTCCTGTAGACTTGCGACAAGCTCTGACAGCACTGCAATAACCCCTGACAGCACTGCAATAACCCCTGACAGCACTGCAACAACCCCTGACAGCACTGCAACAACCCCTGACAGCACTGCAACAACCACTAACAGCACTGCCACGGCTGCTGAATGGGCTGCAACAACCCCGGACAGTAATGCAACAACCTCCGAATGCATTGCAACAAGCTCTAGCAACACTGCAACAACTTCTGACGGCACTGCAACAGCTGCTGACAGCACTGCAACAAGCTCTGAATCTACCGCAAAACCCATACGATGGTCGGCACCAATCGGGAGATGCCTGGCAATAAGCATCCTGATTTTATGGACTCATGCGCTGTTTGCTCAGTCCGAATGGCCCATCTTTCGGGGCAACCAACAGCTAACCGCCTCCGTTGCCCATGAGTTGCCAAACCAGTTGCAGTTGTTGGCTTCCTTTCAAACCGAAGATGACATCAAAGCTTCGCCGGTGGTAAAAGACGGTGTGGTTTACTGCGGATCAACCGATGGCTATTTCTACGCCTTCAACCTAAAAGGTGAATTGAAATGGAAGTTTAATGCCGAAAATGCCATTGAAGCGCCCGCAGTGTTGCTGGATGGGAAAGTCATTTTTGGCTCGTTGGACGGCTGGTTGTTTTGTCTGAACCAAAGCGATGGCGCGGTGGTTTGGAAATACAAAACCGACAACCAGATCATCGGCTCGGCAAACTGGCACACAGCCAATGGGCAGACTGTAATTGCAGTCGGCAGTTACGACTACTTTCTACATGGCGTAAATTTGGCCAGCGGGGAAGGTTTGTGGCAATACGAGTCCGACAATTTTATCAATGGAGCTCCGGCGCTATACAAGAATATGGTTGTTTTTGGCGGATGTGATGGCTTTTTGCACTTGGTCAACCTCCAAAAGGGGCAGGTGAGCCGCAAAATTGAATTATCAACTTACATGGCATCATCGCCGGCCATTGTTGGAAATGAAGCCTACATTGGCGATTATGAAGGACGCTTTTTTGCGGTCGATCTGGAAAATGGTACCATACGCTGGACCTACGACAATGCGGAAAAGAACTTGCCTTTCATTGCTTCGCCAGCCATTTCGGGCAATTCCATTGTTTTGGGAAATGAAGACCGCCAGTTGTATTGTTTCAATCGGAAAGACGGAACATTGGTCTGGACGAAGCGCTTGTCGAACCGGATCAACTCCTCATCGGTGGTTGCCGGAAATAAAGTCATTACAGCGACGATGGATGGTATGCTTTTTATGCATAACTTACAAACCGGAGAGGAATTGCAGCGGTACGAATTGGGTAGCCAGATGATGAGCTCGCCAGCGATTTACGACGGAAAAATAATCATTGGCGCCAACGATGGAAGAATTTACATCTTGGGGCGTAAATAAATATAAAGAGACGTTCCTTTGACGAGTCACCCTGAATTTATTTCAGGGTCTGCCATTTATAAAAGATTCCGAAATAAATTCGAAATGACTTTGTTAGAGATTATGGATTAGAAAAAGGTCTACTATGAAAATAGCACATATCATTCCAGGTTCAGGAGGCAGTTTTTACTGCGGCAACTGTTTGCGCGATAGTAAGTACATGAAGGCTTTGCAGGATTTAGGTCAGGAGGTAATTAAGGTTCCGCTTTACCTGCCCTTGTTCGAAGACGCACACGATTTGAATGAAGTGCCGGTGTTTTACGGTGCGGTAGACATTTACCTGAAACAGCGTTTTCCGGTCTTTCGGCACATGCCGGTCTTTGTTGATAAGATGCTGAATTCAAAGTCAGTTCTAAACCTGGCGGCACAAAACGCCGGTTCAACGCGGGCGAAAGGGCTGGAAGAGATGACCGTTTCGATGTTGTTGGGTGAGGAAGGTTTGCAAAAAGAGGAATTGGAGCGTTTGGTGGAATGGTTGCGCGATGAAGCGAAACCGGATGTGGTGCACCTTTCGAATGCTTTGTTGCTGGGACTGGCGCGTCGGATCAAGCAGGAAATGAATATTCCGGTGGTTTGCTCTTTGCAGGATGAGGATGTGTGGGTAGATGTGATGAGCGACAAGCACCGCGAAGAAGTTTGGCAAATTATGGAAGCACGTGGCCGCGAGGTTGACGCATTTATCTCAGTCAGTAATTTTTATGCGAAAGAGATGAAAAAGCGCATGCATATTCGTCCGGAGCAACTATTTGTCAATCACATTGGCGTGGACTCAGCCGATTACCTGGTCAAGCCCGTTCAGGAAAAAGATCCTGTCATTGGGTATATTTCGCGTATGTGCGAGGAAAATGGACTGGGGATTTTAGTCGATGCCTTTCTGCTGCTAAAGGAAGATGAAACTTTCAGCCCGGTAAAATTGAAGATTACCGGAGGCAAAACCAATGATGATACCGCTTTCATTAAACAACAAAAAAAGAAAATTGAAGCGGCCGGGTTAGAAAATGACGTTTTGTGGGTCGAAGAGTTTGAAAATCCTTCGCGCCAGAATTTCTTTGATACCGTGGCGCTGCTGACTGTTCCCGTTTTAAATGGTGAAGCGTTTGGCCTTTACCAGCTGGAAGCTTTGGCTTCGGGGATTCCACTGGTGCAGCCAGAACTGGGCGCTTTCCCCGAAGTAGTTGGCTTGTCGGAAGGCG
>NZ_LGIA01000149.1 GCF_001270965.1 Sunxiuqinia dokdonensis
TTTTTAGACAGCCTCATCAATAAAAATTACTGCAGCCTCTCGTTCGATTATCGTAATGTTTTGTAGTTTTAAAGGAAAAATGGCTGAAGAAAAACCACCAAAAGAATTGACCAAGTATTATGCATGTAATGAATTTAGCTATGATGCTTTGAAGAATAATTATCTATGGGCCTCAAATCCTTTACAATTCAATGATCCTTGTGATTGCTCAATAAAGGCATGGGAAGAACAAACTTTTAGAGAAGATATCGTAAAGAAACACATTCCAAATTTTTCTGAAAAAAGCTTTCCAATTTCTAACAGAGATCAGGTGATTGAAGTATTACTATCTAAATTAGGCATTATTTGTCTTAATAATAATGAGAAAGAGTTTGAGGATATAATATGGGGATACTATTCAAATCACAGTGGCTTTTCAATATCTTTCAATTTAGAAATCTTATCAAAAGATCTCAATAGAACTACACCTGAAAAAGTAAACTATAAAAGAGATGATGAATTAGAAAGGTTTGGATTGTCTGATAATCAGGATGAATTCAGATGCACTGTTAGGTCATGGGTTTCCCAGAAAAAATTAATTTGGAAACCAGAAAATGAATGGAGGTACATTTTCTTTGATATTGACTATAAAAATTCAAGCTCGAGAAAAAAATACTATAAGCAGGAATCAATAAACAAAGTGACGTTGGGATTAAATTTCTTTGGGAAAAACCGAGAACCTATTAAGGGTACAACACAAGCCTTTATATACAATCCAACAAAAGAACTAGACCTTATTAATTATAGGATATTAAAGCATTTAACGGATAACACCAAATCTGAAGTATGGTGGATGTTTCAAGGAGAGGATATGAAACTTGAACCGATACCAATTAAATTAAGCTATTGGGATCCGTATGGGATCATCATTAAAATAAAAGTAAATCCGACACCAACGCTTAAATGACATTTCTCTTTTAATCTCTACTCCGTTTCTGCATAGAACAAGAGAAGAAAGGCAGTTATTTACCAACAGACCCTGAAGCAAGTTCAGGGTGACGCTATCTTCTGGATTTGGAGTAGCGAGAAGCGTCATCCCGAACTTGTTTCGGCATCCGTCTGCTAGTTCTCCATCGAAATTCATACCTTTAGGCAACAAACCTCCACACATGCATAAAGGCTTCGTTTACATCTTGTCCAATAGGAACCGCACGACCTTCTATATTGGGGTGACTTCAGACATTAAAAGACGGGTACTCGAACACAAAACTGGAAAAGGATCGGCTTTTACACTCAAATATAATCTGACTGATTTAATGTATTATGAGAAAATCGAAGGCATGGATGAGTGCATTAACCGGGAAAAACAACTTAAAAATTGGCATCGCGACTGGAAAATCAATCTGATCCGGGAAGGCAATCCTGAAATGAAAGATTTGTCCGCTGAATGGTTCATCATACAAGATGGGGAGTTAGTGATTGCAGACCGGGCAAGGGCGAAAGCGTATTTTGAAAAGCTCAATCGAAATTCGAAGTCAGATCCTGAAACAAGTTCAGGATGACTCTCTTCAATTAGGGCAGCAACCATAAAATTAAGCGTCATGCCGAACTTGTTTCGGCATCTGTATCAAACATGGAAAGGCTAGCAAGTAACGGCTGGCAGGCCCTGAAACAAGTTCAGGGTGACGCTTTTCTCTTAGGATACCAACCATACAATTAAGCGTCATGCCGAACTTGTTTCGGCATCTGTGTCGAACATGGAAAGGTTGGCAGGTAACGGCTGGCAGATCCCGAAATGAATTCGGGATGACGCTACCTTCTGGACCTGGAGTGCCGCTTCCTGAAAAGGTCTTCACCCAATAAAAAAGCCATTTTCCGTCAGCTGACGGAAAATGGCTTTTGGTGTTGTTGATTGATCGGATGACTCGGAGTCATCCGATCAATTGCAGTCAGTTCTTATTCTTCGTGTGCCGAGATTAAGATCTCCAGGATCTTTTTACCGGCAACCGATACGCTGGTTCCGGGGCCAAAGATGGCCACCACACCGGCATCGTACAGGTATTGGTAGTCCTGTGCGGGAATCACACCCCCGGCAATGACCATGATGTCTTCGCGGCCCAGCTTTTTCAACTCGGCAATCACGGCAGGCACCAGGGTTTTGTGTCCGGCAGCCAGCGACGAAACGCCCATCACATGCACGTCGTTTTCAACGGCTTGTTTGGCGGCTTCTTCCGGCGTTTGGAACAGCGGTCCCATGTCCACGTCGAAACCGAGGTCGGCATAACCGGTAGCGACTACTTTGGCGCCGCGGTCGTGACCATCTTGCCCCATTTTGGCAATCATGATCCGAGGCTGACGGCCTTCCAGTTCGGCAAATTTCTTCGCCAGCTCCTGGGCTTCGGCAAAGGTCTTGTCTTGTTTACTTTCTGATGAATACACGCCTGAAATTGTTCTGATTACAGCTTTATAACGTCCCACGACTTTTTCGCAGGCATCTGATATTTCACCCAATGAAGCACGCTTTTGCGCAGCTTTAATCGAGAGATCGAGCAGGTTGCCTTCGCCGGTTTCGGCGCATTTGGTAATGGCCGCCAGCGCTTGTTGTACCTCGTCCTCGTTCCGTCCTTCGCGCAGCTTTTTCAAGCGCTCAATTTGCGACAGGCGAACGGCGGTGTTGTCGATGTCCAAAATATCAATTGGATCTTCTTTCTCCAAACGGTACTTATTTACCCCAACAATGGTTTGCGCGCCACTGTCGATGCGGCCTTGCGCACGCGCTGCAGCCTCTTCAATCCGCATCTTTGGAACACCGGTTTCAACGGCTTTCGACATGCCACCCAGTTTTTCAACCTCTTCAATCAGCGCCCAGGCTTTGTTGTACAACTCCTGAGTCAATGATTCGACATAGTAAGAACCGGCCCATGGATCGGCTCCACGGCAAATTTCAGTTTCCTGCTGGATGTACAGCTGCGTGTTCCGCGCAATACGTGCAGAGAAATCGGTTGGCAAAGCAATTGCTTCGTCCAGCGCGTTGGTGTGCAACGACTGCGTGTGCCCCAAAGTAGCCGCCATCGCTTCAATAGCCGTACGACCTACGTTATTGAAAGGATCCTGCTCAGTCAACGACCAACCCGATGTTTGCGAGTGCGTGCGCAAAGCCATCGATTTGGGGTTTTTAGGATTGAATTGTTTCACCAATTTAGCCCAAATCATACGAGCAGCACGCATTTTGGCAATCTCCATGAAGTGGTTCATTCCAACTGCCCAGAAGAAAGACAGACGTGGCGCAAAGGCATCCACATCCAATCCGGCTTTAATACCTGTACGCAGGTACTCCAAACCATCGGCCAGGGTGTAAGCCATTTCAATGTCGGCTGTGGCACCGGCTTCCTGCATATGGTAACCCGAAATGGAGATGGAGTTGAACTTCGGCATCTTTTGCGAAGTGAATTCGAAGATGTCGGCAATCGCCTTCATCGAGAATTCCGGCGGGTAGATGTAGGTGTTCCGCACCATGAATTCTTTCAGAATATCGTTTTGAATGGTTCCTGAAAGTTGATCCAAGGTGGCGCCCTGCTCCAATGCGGTAACAATATAGAAAGCCATTACCGGTAGCACAGCTCCGTTCATGGTCATTGATACAGACATTTTATCCAGGGGAATCTGGTCGAACAGGATTTTCATATCCAGGATCGAGTCGATGGCTACACCGGCTTTACCCACATCGCCCACAACACGCGGGTGGTCAGAGTCGTAGCCGCGGTGTGTGGCCAGGTCAAAAGCAACTGAAAGCCCTTTTTGTCCCGCAGCCAGGTTGCGGCGGTAAAAGGCGTTCGACTCCTCGGCTGTAGAAAATCCGGCATACTGACGAATGGTCCACGGACGCATGGCGTACATGGCCGAGTATGGCCCGCGAAGGAATGGCGGCAAACCGGCAGCATAATTCAAATGCTCCATGCCTTCCAAATCTTCTTTGGTGTACACCGGCTTCACCGGAATCTGCTCCGGAGTCACCCAGTCTTTCTCAATTTTATTTTGAGCAGCCCACACTTTGGCATCCGCCTTTGTCTGTGCTTCTTTGATGTTTATGTTATTAAAATTCGGTTTCATAATGATGATTTTTGATTCTGGATTCTTGATACTGGATTCTTGCGAACCAGAATCTAGCATCCTGCATCCAGCATCTGTTTTTAAACAATTCCCAGCTTTGATTGGTATTCCCGAAGTTCTTCCAGTAAGTTGCTTTTCACATGGATGAAGTTTTCAATGCCTTTGGCTTTGAGCTCGTCGGTGCAAGCGGGAGCGCCGGCAACAACAAAGATTGCTTCACCATTGATGGCTTCGAAAGCAGCAGGAGCCATTTCAGCATATTCATCATCAGAGCTACAAATCACGACGATGTCGGCACCGGCCTGTTTGGCTGCGGCAACACCTTCTTCAACCGTGGCAAAACCATTGTTGTCCCTCACTTCGTAACCGGCAACGGCAAAGAAGTTGCAGGCAAATTGGGCCCGTGCTTTGCGGAAGTTCAGGTTACCGACCGTGAGCATGAAAGCCAGCGGACGTTTGTTGGTCTTGGCATACTTGTCGGTGGCTACGCGAATGGATTCAAACGCCTGTGCCCCACGATAGGGCTTGATGGTTTCAATTTCAGCATCATCGGCTGTCAAATCCGTTGGCTTCAATGCATCTTCCACGGCTTCCGCTTTTTCCAAACGCTCTGTAAAGTTCGGGAATTGATTCACACCCAACAGGTTTTCGCGACGGGTGGCTACATTCAGATCGCGTTTGGCAGCCATGGCTTTCACTTCAGCCTGAATAAAACCGGCTTTGGCCGCAGCTAAAAAGCCACCTTGATCCTGAATCTCCAGGAACAGCTTCCAGGCTTCATCAGCAATCGATGCCGTCAATTCTTCAATATAATAGGAACCGGCACCAGCATCCACAATCTTGTCGAAGTGCGATTCTTCCTTCAACAACAACTGCTGGTTGCGGGCAATGCGGTCAGAGAAAGTCGTTGGGTCTTCATAAATCGCGTTGAACGGAAGCACCGTGATGGAATCGGCTCCACCCAAAGCCGCGCTCATGGCTTCGGTTTGGGTGCGCAGCATGTTCACGTATGGATCGTAGAACGTTTTGTTCCAGCTCCCGGTTTCGGCATGTACTTTCATTTGGCAAGCTGCCTCATCTTTGGGGTCGTAAGCTTTTACAATTTGTGCCCACAGCAGGCGTCCGGCGCGCAACTTGGCAATTTCCATAAAGTAATTGGAGCTTACGCTCAAGTTGAATTTGATGTTGTTCGCCACCTCGTCAACAGCAGTACCCGCTTCAGTCAGAGACGTCAGGTATCCTGCTCCCTGCGCCAGCGCGAACCCAAGTTCTTGTACTGCTGAGGCCCCGGCGTTACCGTAATTTTTGGCATTGATGCCAATCACGCGGAAGGCAGGCAGCTGGCTGGTTTTCTCAACCAATCCTTTCACCTGTTCCACCGAACCTTCAAACCCGTTTTTCATCCGGCCATAAAGCAGGTAGTTTCCGAAGGGGTCGCAAGCCACAGAAGCAACAATGTTTTTTAGGTTCCATTTGCCTCCGGCAACGTATTCGGCAAAAGCCAGCGCAATTTTGTTGGTAAAGCACTTGGCCACAAAGTTTACTTCAACCGATTCCAGACAAATGTTGTCGAGTAAGACGGCCATATCCTCCTTGGTGACATCTGCACACTCATTAAAGACAAAGCCCAGCGAAGTCACTCCCTTCATCAAAACGTTGAGTGCTTTCTTGTTGGCTTCCTCCAAATCCTTTACGAGGATGTTTTGACGAACATACCAGTCGTTGTTGTTCGTTTTGGTACCTCGTACATAAGGAAACTCACCTGGAAGTGCATCCAGATAGCCCAGCTTTTCCAGGTCTTCCTGCCGGTAGTAGGGCTGTACGGAAAAACCTTCGTTTGTCCTCCAAACCAGCTTGCGGTCAAAGTCAGCGCCTTTCAAATCGGCAACTACCTTTTCTTTCCACGCTTCGGTACTGACAGGAGGGAACTCTTGAAATAGTTTGATATATTTTTCTGCCATAATGTAACTATTAAGAAAATCAGGCTGCAAAATTAGTCTTTTTACATAAGGAATGTTCAAAAAGTGCTAAGTTTTTAACCTTTAGGTAACAAATATCAGGTTTTGATTTTCAGACTATTACATCTTAAAATGATTCACAAAGCCAATCACCTGCCTTATTTATAAACACTATAAATAACAGTCGGTTTTGGAAGGGCGATCAGGATTCATTCTTTTCAACAGGATCAAAACATTATTTCCCTGCTTTGATAATTGGAATTTCTACTGAAAAAGATGAAATCCCCTGTAATTACAATACCTTTACAGAAATCAGCCGTGTAATCGAGGCTACAATGTAGAAAAGTTGACCCATAATTGCGGACTATTCGCCGAGCAGAAATCTGAACTGAACAGTTTTTAACTGTCATTGTACTCAGATCATTAGAATGCATAAATATTTCAATCCCCTCCAATGAAATGATCTAGCCTGCTTTTTGTGTCTATCCCCTGGTTAATCATCTGTTTTTCTGTGAAAAAGAAACACACGCCGGGAAACGTGTTTCCGTCAACTAAAAAACAGGAGCTCACGATGAACAACCAACAATTCAAGGGTTGAAAACGATAGAAAATAATGAAATCAAAAAAATGAAACGAACATGTTGCTCCACACACAAACACGAATGAAAATAATTTTCAGCAACATGTGAGTTCCATCAGACCATTAAGAAACAAATTATTTACTTATGAAAGATCCGAACAAATTATACACCTTAATTACCGGAGCAAGCACCGGACTTGGGAAAGCGTTTGCGAAGGAATGTGCTCAACGAAACATGAATCTGATTCTGGTTTCGCTTCCCAATGAAAATCTCACTGGCTTGTGTGAAGAACTCAGGCAAACTTATCAAGTGAATGTGTTTTGCAAGGAAACCAATTTAACCAGCCGCCAGGCAGTACTTGATTTTAGCAACTGGGTACTTGAAAACTTCCATGTAAATATCCTGATCAATAATGCAGGAATTGGCGGGACTCAATCATTTGTGAACTCTGAAACGGACTACCTTGACGACATGATCCAGCTCAACATACGGGCAATGACCTTGCTGACAAGACTTATTTTGCCTGAGTTAAAACGACATTCAACGGCGAACATCCTGAATGTTTCCAGCCTCGCCGCTTTTTCGCCCGTTCCTTATAAAACCATATACCCGGCGACAAAAGCATTTGTCCATCATTTTACGCGCGGCCTCGAAGCGGAACTGCAAGATAGCAATGTACAGGTAAGCGTGTTGAACCCCGGCCCCATCATGACCAATTCGGATGTGACCAAGCGGATAAACGGCCAAAGTGCGTATGTAAAACTGTCCATTATGACCCCGGAGCAGGTTGCGCAAATCGCCATCCGGAAAATGATGAGTGGAAAGTCGGTGATTATCCCCGGATTTATGAATCGCCTCAACGCTTTCTTTATCCGCCTGGTTCCTGAAAATTTCCGGATTTTTGTCGGAACCTGTATTTTCAAACGCGAAAATGGTAAAAAAAGAACCCATGAAAGTATTGATAACCGGAGCAAACAGCCTGCTTGGAAGCAACCTGACCAGAAAACTGTTGCTGGCAAACTATGATGTCAGAGGGATGGTGAGGGAAAGCAGTAACCTGCTATCACTGAAAAACACGGACCTGGAATTGTTTAAAGGAAGCTTTTTGCATGCGGATGATTTAAGAAAAGCGCTTGCTGGCTGCCAAGCGGTGGTGCATGTGGCGGCCAATACGTCGCAGTGGCCATCAGGCTACGAGCATTACAAAAAGGCCAATATTGACGGCACGCGGCTGGTGCTCGAAGCAAGTAAAAAAGCCGGAATTGAGCGGTTTATTTTCGTGGGATCGGCCAACGCATTTGGGCCGGGAAGTCAAGAAAATCCCGGAGATGAATCGTCTCCTTTTACCGACCTGCAACACCAATCGGGCTACATGCGTAGCAAGCACGAAGCACAGCAGTTGGTACTCGACTTTCACCGCAAACACCAATTCCCGGCTACCATTGTCAACCCCACATTTATGCTCGGAAAGTACGATGCCAAGCCCAGCTCGGGACAAATGCTGCTGATGGCGCACGGAAAAAGGTTGATGCCCTGTCCTGCCGGAGGAAAAAATTTCATTCATGTTGAAGATGTGGCGAGCGGTATTGTCAGCGCCATCGAAAATGGGAGGAATGGCCAATGTTACTTGCTGGCCAACGAAAACCTGAGCTATCGGGAGTTTTTTGGCAAAATGCAATCCGTGTGTGGCTGGCCCAAACAGTTGTTGCCATTACCCAAGCCCCTGCTAAACTTTGCCGGACAAGCCGGAACCTGGTATGAAAAACTGAGCGGAAATCCAGCCAAGCTCAACGCCATTAACGCGCGCTTGCTCCAGGCCGACAACTACTATTCACCGGCAAAAGCGCTTAGTGAATTGCAACTGCCACAAACCCCGGTGGAAACGGCGATCAGCGATGCGCTGGCATGGTTTGCAGAGCATGGGTATTTGAGGAAATGAGAAACTTCAAAGCAAAAATTCCAAAAAGTTGTCTTTTGAAATAAATTGAAAACCTAAATTTGGCAAGTTAAGTTTCCGTATTTAGCTAAATTTGGCAAGTTTGAGATGAGTTGGGGATCAATTCACCATCTCAAAAACTTCCTTTAATCTACGACTTGAAGGTGAAAAATCGCTGTAGCAGGTAGCTGACAATAATCACCACACCGGTAGTAATGACCTTGGATGGCGTTGGATAAAAACGAAAGTACTCGACCAACAATCTCAGCAACACGTAATTGAGGAGGATATTCAGCATGGCAACCGAAAAATACCGAACCAGTTGAATCCGCCCCCGAAGAATGGATTCGGTAAAAACCAGCCCCCGCATCAGCATAAAACCCAAAGGAAAAGTGACTAAAAAAGCGAGGATGAAAGCACCAATATGCGGACTAATCGCAATTCCTGATGAAAAGTGAACCACCTGCTTATCAAGCACAAAATTGTAAGAAACAAAGTACAGGAAAATATCAAGCAAAGTATTGGAACCACCAACAGCCAGATAACGAAAGGTTTGCAAATCCAGAAAAGGACGAAATAGCGGATAAAAAAAATCAATCTTATCCAGAACGAATGATTTTGCCTTGAGATACTTGACTTGACCTTCCATTGACCAGACTTTAATTCAATTGGTTATCTTCGTTTCAGGTTCGGTTTCTGAAGTTTTCAGTTCAGATTTTCCTGCTAAAACAGAAAACTATTTCCTTAAAGCAGGGGAGGCAAAAATAAAAACTTTTACCGAGTTTTCGGGTATTTCAAAAACTGTTTCTCAAAACACACTCAGAAACACACTGACATTCAGCAACAAAGCACACACAAACATTCGCCCAATCTAACGATCAAATGATCCTATATGGAAAACGTTTCGTTCAGCTTGGCTCCTTTCTCGGTCCACTTCAGGTTGGCGCACTGGGTGTAATAATCGTGCTTGAAAAACAGAACATAGTTCTTTTCAGCCGCTTCTTTCAAAAAAGCTTCCTTCTCCTCCATCGCGCTTACCGGGTACAAATCGTATGAGGCCAGCCAAACAATGGGAATATGCGCCGCGGTTGGGATTAGGTCGGAAGTGTACACATAGGTTTTTCCTTCGCTTTCAATCAGCGGAATCATTTGCCCGGGCGTGTGACCATCGAAAAACCGGACGCTAATTCCGGGGAAAAGCTCTCCTTCGTTTTCAACCAACTGCATGTCTCCTTCCGACTTCAAAAAATTCAAAATACTCGGAAAGAAAGCCGCCTGCTCCCGAATGCTGGCTGTTGGGAAGTGCTCCCATTGGCGTTTACTGCACCAATGCGTGGCATTCGGGAAAAGCAATTTCAGCTGGCCAGCTTCATTCAAAACTGCACCGTTACAGTGATCCCAATGCAAATGGGTGAACAGCACATCGGTAATGTCGCCGACAGCATAACCCTGTGCAGCCAGCGATTTTGACAAGGCGTCAGTTTGTTCATGTCCGTTGTTTTGCCGCACCTTCTCCGGATAGTGATTGCCGACACCCGCTTCAATCAAAATTCTGCGTTCACCCTGATCAACCAGCAAACAGCGCATGGTCAGGCGGGTCACGTTATTTTCGTCGGCCGGATAAACTTTCGACCACAGCGGCTTTGGAATGACGCTGAAAAGGGCACCGCCATCGCACGAAAAATGGCCGGCATGTATGGGAATTAATCGATTCATCTTTTACTTTCTATGGGTTTAACAATTTTTGAAGGCGCTTGTTTGCGACTGAATCGCCAGAAAAGTCCATCACAAACTTCACCACGCCGGAGTAATCATCAATGCCCTGTTCAACCTTGTTTGTTTTCAAATAAGCGTCGTTCACTTTTGAGGCATAGTCGTCAATTTTTTCATCGCGCAAAGCCAGCCAATGTTCGCGGATTCGCTGAAAATCGCCTTTCACCGGCTCCGAAATCTGTTTGACCAGCTCCGGATAGGCTTCGAGCGGATAGGCTTCATTCAGAAAATAGCGAAGCAAATAGAGGCTTGCGCTGTACTGAAGCACCCGATCCGGGCTATTGGAGCAAACCAACCAGGCATAAAAATTGGCTTCGGCCTCGCTGGTTATTCCCAATTGGTGCGCTTTTTCATGCGCCAACACCAAAGAATACTGAATGGGCATCAAGTGTTTATTGAGTTGGACTTCATTGAAAAACGGCCCGTAATAACCCAAAATGGTTGCTTTGGCAAAAAAACCACTGAAAGTAATGGGTTTGGCCCGCCGCACGCCGGCCGGATAGTCAATACCGAGAAAAGGAGCAAGCTGTTGGTACGAAGCTTCAACCAACGAATCCACCTGCGCCACATCCAGCGTATCAACCTTAACATAGGCCGCATTAGCTGACTCAATTAGCCCGGACAACACCGAGATGAAAACCTCCGTATCCGGTTCGCTCTCAGCAATTGTCAGCCGTTTATTCAAATCCTGCCGATAATAATTGAAGCCCCACAGCCAGTAAAAAAGCACATACGAAAAGGCCAGCACGTTCATCCAAAGCACAAAAAACGAACGCCAGCGCATGCGCCGAAGCGCAAGAGCCAGGATGCTCACCAGCCCAAGCACAATCAAACCCACGTAAAACAAGTCATCGAGCGAAAAAGGAAACCAACGACTGACCGACGACAAAACCGTTGCGATTGACGGGTAAATTCCACGTGAATACACCGACTCCGTCAAGGCCGGGAAAGCGGCCAGCAATTCAGTCAGTACAAATGTGAAAAACGCCAGCCAAAGGGCAATCCATCGTTTCCCGAAAATTCGTTTCAATCGTTCCTTTGCGTTCACTTGTTCTAATCTCATTCAATTTCGAAGAAATCCAAAAATACACGAAATCGACCGAACCCCGAAATGCCTCAATTTTCTTTCCTGAAAAGGAATACTTAAACTACTTTCGCTATTTTTAAACGCTCAACGTTAATTCAGACTTCATGCACATTCATTTTATAGCCATTGGCGGAAGCGCCATGCACAACCTGGCCATTGCGCTACACAAAAAAGGCTACCAGATAACCGGCAGCGATGACGAGATTTTTGAACCTTCGAAGAGCCGCCTCGAACAACAGGGCCTGTTACCCAAGCAGCAAGGTTGGCAGCCCGAATTGATGACCAAAGACATTGATGCCATCATTTTGGGCATGCACGCCCATCCCGACAATCCGGAGTTGAAAAAGGCACAGGAACTTGGGCTGAAAATCTATTCGTACCCCGAATACCTATACGAGCAAACCAAAGACAAAACCCGTGTGGTGATTGGCGGTTCGCACGGAAAAACCAGCATCACCTCGATGATTATGCATGTGCTGAAAACCAACCACATTGACTTTGACTACATGGTTGGTGCCAAACTGGAAGGCTTTGAAACCATGGTTTCGCTGAAGGAAAACACCAAAATCGCGGTATTTGAAGGCGATGAGTATTTGTCATCGCCCATTGACCGCCGCCCGAAGTTTCATTTGTACCACCCACACATCGCGCTGCTGAGCGGCGTTGCCTGGGACCACATCAATGTATTTCCAACCTTTGAAAACTACGTGGAGCAATTCCGGATCTTCGCGGATAAAATCGAAAAAAACGGTTCGTTGATTTATTTTGAAGGCGATGAAATTCTGAAGGAAATTGCTGACGGATCACGCACCGATATTCAGAAGCAGGCCTACCAGGCCCATGATTCAACGGTTGACGACGGCGTAACTTACCTCAACCACGGGCAACGGAACATCCGCTTGCAGGTTTTTGGCGACCACAACCTGCAAAACATAGCCGGAGCCAAATTAGTCTGCGACCAACTGGGCATCAGCGATGAGCAATTTTACCGCGCCATGATCTCGTTTAAAGGAGCTGACCGTCGCCTCGAAGTACTTTCCGAAAATAAAAGCTGCACGGTCTTTTACGATTTCGCCCATTCTCCTTCGAAACTAAAAGCCACAACTGCCGCGGTGAAAAAACAATTCGCTAACCGAAAGCTAATTGCGGTGATGGAACTGCACACCTACAGTTCATTGAAAAAAGATTTTCTGCCTCAATACAAAAACTGCATGGACGAAGCCGACGAAGCGTTCGTCTTCTTCAACCCAAAAACGATTGAACACAAACGCCTGAGCCCAATAACCAAGGAAGAAGTAGCCGAGGCTTTTGGAAGCAAGAATTTACAGGTTTTTACCGACCCGGAAGCCTTATTCGAACAACTCCGCGCAAAAGCCTGGAGCGACAAAAACCTGCTGATTATGACTTCGGGCAATTTCTCCGGTCAGGATTTGAAAGCGTTTTCCAAAGAAATCATCGGCAATCCCGTCCGGTTCCAACGAAAAGACAACTGGCTGCAACATCCGGATGGGATGATGAGCTAAAACCATCAAGCGAATGAAACAACTGATTTTACTACTTCTGCTGAGCTTGGGAGTCCTGTTTGCCCAAGCTGAAGAAAAAGACCAGCGCCTGTGGAAAAAAGCCCTGCGTATTCACGAGCGTGTGTTAACGATCGACACCCATTGCGACACCCCAATGGAAATGATCAGAAGTGATTTTGATATTGGCGATGAACACCAAAGTCCCGACAGCCGGGTGGATTTGCCACGCATGAAAGCCGGTGGGCTCGATGCGATGTTCTTTGCCGTGTGGGTGGGCCAGAAGCCACGAACGGACGAAAACTACCTGAAAAGCTACCAACTGGCCCACCAGATGCTCGATTCCATTCATTCGGCGGCTATCAAACATCAGGCGACGGCCAGCCTGGCACTCACCGCCGATCAGGCTTTGAACATTGAAAGTTCTGGTAAACGGGCAATTTATATCGGACTGGAAAATGGATTCCCCCTGGCTAAAAACCTCGAACGGGTGCAGGAATTTTACAGGCGTGGCGTTCGTTACATCACCCTTTCGCATTCTTTTCACAACGATATCTGCGATTCGTCAAGCGATTTGGCTGATCCGGAACACCATGGGGTCAGTGATTTTGGGCGCATGGTCATCCACGAAATGAACCGGCTGGGCATGATGGTCGATGTGTCGCACATTTCGGATGAAGCTTTTTTTGATGTGATGAACATGAGCCAGGCACCGGTCATCGCTTCGCACAGCAGTGTGCGTGCCGTGTGCAAGCACGACCGCAACATGAGCGACGAGATGATCGAAAAGCTGGCCGAAAACGACGGCGTCATTCAAATCTGTTTGCTCGACGACTACATCAAGGAGCCCGATACCACCACCCGGCGCTACGCCGTTGAAAGCCAGCTGATGCACCGGTACCGGACGGAATACAATCAAATGAACGAAACCGAAAAGACTGCTTTCAACCAGGAATGGCAGGACATGAAGAAAAACTACCCGAAAGAACTGCCGACCGTCAGCGATTTGGTTGACCACATCGATCATGTGGTGAATCTGGTGGGCGTGGACTATGTGGGCATTGGCAGTGATTTTGACGGCGGTGGCGGACTAGCCGATTGTGCCGATGTGAGCGAATTTCCGAACATCACCTACGAATTGCTGAAGCGCGGCTACTCCGAAAAAGACATCAGAAAAATCTGGGGTGGCAACCTGCTGCGTGTTTTCAGGGAAGTGGAAAAGACAGCCGGCACCCTGGCTGGAAACTAAAAGCAACGAATCGCTGCTCGATATTTCCGAATGTGTGCTCTATGCACACGAATTTGCACTCCACGCACACGAATTTGCGTTTCATACATACGAATATGTGCTCTACGCGTCCGAATTTGCACTCAACGCATCCGAATGTGTGCTCTATGCATCCGAATATGCGCTCCACGCATCCGAATATCTGCTCGATGCGTCCGAACATCCCCTCGATGTATCCGAATGCCTGCTCGATGTATCCGAATAACCGCTTGATGCATCATAACATTTACGCAATCCGCCCAATAAAAAAGACCGAAACAACAGATAACACAAGGGATTTGACAACTTTAATCCGATCAAATAACCAATCGACTACACACAGAACAAACTGACCAATAGGCCTAAGTGAAAAATAAAAAATCAACTACCCATAAAAATAATTGAACAATTGATTGGATTTTGTTCTGAAAAGTACTAACTAGCATAGCAAATTAATTTACATTATTAACCTATGAACAAAAATCAATCTAACCGAAAGGCAATGCATGACGCCGTCATCGCTTTTCTGGATGGCAAACCCGAGAAATGGAGCTCCATCCCCAAAATTGTCGTTTTTAAAACCGAATTGAGTACCGTAAATCTGGCGATTGAACAATCGCAGGAATCGCAACTGGCTGCACAGGTTTTTGTTGGCGAAAGTAAACAGCAGTTGAAAAAAACAATCGCCCTGAAAGGCGACGTACTGAACGACTCGGTAGAAGCTTTTGCCGTGGTTACCGACGACGCGGCGCTGGAAAGTAAAATGGCCGCTTCGTATTCTGATCTGAACGAGATGCGCAATGGCGACTTTATCCCGAAAATTAAGGAAGTAATTACTGAAGTGGAAACACACAAGGAAGTACTTGTGGCAGAGTACGGCGTAACCGAAGAGCAAATTGAAGACCTGAAAGCCGACCTGAACCGTTTCCTGGAAATGAACGGTGAACCACGCGCCTACCAAATTGCATCGACACAGGCCACCAAAAGCCTGGCCGAGCTGTTCAGCGAAGCCCACGACATTTTAACCACCAAGCTCGACAAGGTGATGAAAATCTTTAAACGCCGCGACCCCGAATTTTACAACGGCTACCTGGCCGCCCGGGTGGTTGTAGACCGATAAAATATTCCCGCCTTCGAAACTGGAATGGCTGTTATAAACCTTTCGGGTTCTTGAAACCTGAGAGGTTTTTTTTGTAAAGACCCAGAATATAACAGAGGCTGACAACTGAAATTCTCAATACTTAGTAAACGAATGAAGAAGAGTTTGTAAATTAGGGGAATATCGCGAAGTATAGAAATACTTTTTAAACATTAACAGGAGTGAAAGGCTTGCTGTGCTATTCGGAAGGCAGTTTTGATAAGCCATTTTCTTACTGGAAGATGTAGAAAACGAAACAAAAAGAATGAAATCATTTGACCTTATATTAGCTTTCGGAGGTCTATTCAGTGAGAAATGCCAAGACAAATACTTTAATTATTACATTATGAAATTTAAAGAAGCAGTTGAATTAGCAAGCAAAAATGAACATCTCATTGGGAAAAAGAGTGATGTCGGCATAATTGACCAGATCGTTATCTATCCCACGGATTCTGTACTATATGAAGAATTTAAAAAGCAATTCTTAATGAATGACGACCACCAAAGTATTGACGGCAATTTCAAAGATCATGATGTAAGTGTTGGTGTTATTTTAAATAAATTCATGATAGAGGAAAATGCAGTCTTTTGTTTTTCTGATATCTTCAACCTTGAAGATAGTCTTGGTATTATTTGTTGATCATATAACAAATGGAATTCCCTATAGCGAAAATCCCGCAAGGATTAATGAATATTAGAAACAAGCACATTGAATTACCCTTTGTGCTGCCAAAACCCGAGAAACCAGTAGAAACTCCGAGTTACTATACAAGTTGGTGGTTCGTTTTTTTTTCGTTTCTCGTCATAGTAATTGGGAGCTCTAATAATTCAGATGGGACAATTCAATATGGTTTAATCTTACTCCTTTTCGGTCTAGTTTGGAGATGGATTGAGTCTTCTAATAATAAAAAAAATCGAAAAGAATACAATGAAAAGTTAGTTGAATACAACAAAAGCATGTCTTCATATAATGAGCAAATAGAAGAGTTTACCAAAATTCTGCACATAAAAAATGATTTAGTACTGAATCATCTTTATTTGTTCGAACAGCGCGAAGATTTTTTTGAAAAAGTAAAAAAACCAAATTGTACTGTTCAAGTAAAAAAAGGAGTTTCAGAAAAATATTTTTTGCAATTCCTCCAGAAATATTTCCCGGACGAGATATTTTGTGATCGAGGAGTGATTTTAGAAGATTCCTTTGTGAGTCCGTATATCCCCGATTTCATTTTTTTTGACACGGATAGAAATTATTTAATTGATATTGAAATAGATGAGCCTTATTCATTTGAGTCCAGGGAGCCAATCCATTTTAGAACTAAGGACAATTTCACTTCAGATACTCGTAGAGATGTTTTTTTTCTCTCTTGTAACTGGATTGTCGTGAGATTTTCAGAAGAGCAGATTATTAAAAATCCAGTTGGATGCTGCTTTTATTTAGCCATAATTATTTCAGTTTACTTCGAAGAAGATAAGTATAAACAAAGATTCAAAGAAATTCCTGATATTTTAAAGACTAAAGTTTGGGATTATAGTGAAGCGAAAATTAAATCTAAAGGTCTATATCGTGAAAAGCTATTACTCCAAATAGGAGTAGATATTAAGTTATCTCAAGCAATAAAAAATACGATTAGTGAAAGGGATGACGATGAAGATGACCTGCCATTTTGAAAGAAGACTACAACAATTCTTATTATCCATCGCTTCCAAGATATTAGAACATCTGTATTTCTGTCCACACTGCATGCCCCGGTCTCCTCTTTTTTTAGGCGCAACGAAAACTACCTGTTCCGATGAAGATCGGAAAGGGGCCAGCGGTCTCACGTTTGCGGCTAAGCTGCGGTTGGTGCAGGCAAAAACCTTGACCCTCCCTGCCGCGGCAAGCCGCGACTTCCCTCCCTACATGCGTAGGGAGGGCCGGGGTGGGTGCAAGAAAGCCGGAGGAGCCAGATACGCTAATGGAAACCAGGAACCCGCAGGGTTCAACATTCATCACCCCCAAAGAATTTGGGGGGTTAAAAAGGTCCGAACACCGGCCCAACCCCGAAGTGGGTTGAACACCCAGAAAACCCTGCTTCTTGAAGGTTGCCAAGGCTGGCATAGGCTGGATCAGATATTATTGCATCAGGCAGTAGCAATTTGGAAAGATTCACACACAGGCAACTGTTCTTTAGTTGCACTTTTTATATATTTGCATCATGAGCAAAACCGAAAAGCTGATTGCCAGGTTTAAAACCAAACCAAAAGATTTCAGTTACAATGAACTGGTTACCTTGTTAGCTGGTTTTGGCTACAGGCAAACCCAAGGCTCCGGATCAAGGGTAGTTTTTACCGACGAAAAATCAACCCACAAAATAAAACTGCATAAACCTCATCCGGGGAATATCCTAAAACGTTATCAGCTTGATTTGATTGAACAAGAATTAAAAAACATGGAGGCATTATGAAAAATGTTTTAACCTACAAAGGCTTTATCGGCTCGGTAAATTATAGTGCTGATGACCGTCTTTTCTTTGGTAAAATTGAAGGAATAAACGATCTGGTTACTTTTGAGGGCACATCGGTTGATGAACTCGAAAACGCATTTAAAGAAATGGTAAGCCTTCATATCGAAGATTGTCAACGTGAAGGAAAGCCGGT
The DNA here is from genome assembly GCF_001270965.1 of Sunxiuqinia dokdonensis. Classification (GTDB taxonomy): domain Bacteria; phylum Bacteroidota; class Bacteroidia; order Bacteroidales; family Prolixibacteraceae; genus Sunxiuqinia; species Sunxiuqinia dokdonensis. Next base: position 17,987 of record NZ_LGIA01000149.1, read on the forward strand.
TGAAAAATCATATAAAGGCAGTTTTAATGTCAGGGTCAGCCAGGAATTGCATAAACAAGCGGTACAAACCGCAACGGCAAAAGGGATTACGTTGAACCAGTTGGTAAAACGTGCTTTGAAGCGTGAAATTCAAGATTTGTAGAATCTGGGGCATTTAAAGAACAGAAAGTATATCCCGCTCATCGGGATTTGGCAAGGCTACGCAGGCTGAATAAAATTTCCTCTCCGAAAGCCGGACAAAAACAGAACCCGCAGGGTTCAATATTCATCACCCCCAACGAATTTGGGGGTTAAAAAGGTCCGAACACCGGCCCAAGCCCGAAGTGGGTTGAACATCTCCGAAAGACTTGCTACACGTAAATTCAACCCTCTATAGGGGTTGTTAGTCCTGGCGTTTCCGCTGACCCCCGAGCTGCGCACGGGGTGATGAACTTTTCACTCCTTCGGAGTGAGGGTTGGTGGAGGCAAAAACCTTGACCCTCCCTCCGCAGAACGAAGTTCTGCTCCTCCTTCCCTACGTGTAGGGAGGGCCGGGGTGGGTGCGAGAGAGCCGGAGAACAGAGCAGCTCAATTGCCTTCTTTTTTATAACTTGCATGAAAATACCAATCGAATGAGCGATCCTACGCCAATTAACCGGGCACGTCTGCTCCGCAAAAACATGACTCCTTGCGAGAAAATTCTCTGGGCCAATATTCGAAAAAGAAAGTTAGACGGGTTTAAATTTTTACGTCAACATCCGATCATTTATCAAGTCCACAACAACCGACCTCTTTATTTTATTGCTGATTTTTATTGTGCCGAAAAAAAACTGGTGATCGAATTGGATGGGAAAATCCATGATTTTCAAAAACAAGAAGATACCGCCCGTGATGAGATTATGGAAAGCCTGGGCTTGCACGTTTTACGAATCAGAAATGAAGAGCTGGAAAACATGCAAAATGTTCTGCAAAGAATAGTAGATTGTACTGGATCGATTCGATAAGCTCCAAACCCTCCCTCCGCAGAACGAAGTTCTGCTCCTCCCGCCCTACACGTAGGGAGGGACGGGGTGGGTACACGAAAACCGGAGGAGCCGGATTATCAAGAGGAAATCAGAAACCCGAAGGGTTTAATATTCATCACCCCCAATGAATTTGGGGGTTAAAAGCTAACGAACATCGGCCCAACCCAGTAGCGGGTTGAACACCCAGAAATGCTTACTGAAAATAAATTCAACCCACTACGGGGTTGTTAGTCCTTGCGTGTCCGCAGACCCCGAGCTTCGCACGGGGTGATGAACATTTTACTCCTTCGGAGTGAGGGTTGGTGGAGACAAAAACCTTGACCCTCCCTCCGCAGAACGAAGTTCTGCTCCTCCCTCCCTACGTGTAGGGAGGGACGGGGTGGGTGCAAAACAGCACCACTTTTTTTCATTCCGAAGCGGTTTTCCTTATTTTCCAAGGAAACATCAGTCAGCTTTTTATAGATTTGCAGGAACGACCAATCAATCCAGTATTTTTTTGAAAACAAACGCCCGTCCATATGCTCTGATCTTGTTTGTTTGGCTAATCCTGGCATGCGGTTTAGTTCAGGCAAAATCGGCATGGTATCAGGACTTGCCGGACAGTCTGCGAACCACCATCCGGTTGAAGACGCACCTGCTAATTCACTTGGATGAGCTCAGCGCATCAGCGGTCGAGAGCCTTCAGCAGGCGAACATTCCGTTTGCCTTCTTTGCCGAAGAACTGGACCCGTCGGGCCCAAACACGACGTTCGACCTGCTCTCCAGGCGGCAGAACCTCATTCCGGTCATCAGCAGCGCGGATCAGGAACAGTTCGCGTTCGAAAACAACAAGCTGGTGCTGATCACCCCCGATGCGTTCGACCAGGTGACGCTCGAACAGCGATCCGGCGACAGCCTCTTCAGCAAAACTCTATTTAGCACCAAAGAGCTGCTTTGGGTGAACACGGCCCCCACCCCAACCAACGCCGACCTCTACCTGACCCTCTGGAGCCAGTGCGGAAAACTGCCCAATTTCATTTCGGCAAACGAATCTACGCTTCACCAATCGGCCAGCCTGGTGGCACAGCTCAACGCCAGAGACAAGTTCTATGGCGTCACCCTGTCAAACAATGCCTTGCTGGCTGCGGTGTCGTGGAAATCCTATCCGCGGCGCACCAGCAACGGTTACTTCTGCTTTCCGTTGCTCACCGGAAATCCCGAACCATTCATCCCCTACAAAGCAGGCTATCGATTTTCGCCCGATATTATGCACGATTCGCCTGCGAACCGGAGCTATTTAAAGGAATTCAAAGCCGTCGGCCTGAGTCCCGACTTTGGTCTGACCGATCATTTTGTGTTCGACAAAAAAGCGCGTAACATCCGAAGAAACAACGAACAGGAAATGATCAACAACGCTGTTGAAATGACCAACGATCCGCTGCGTGGCGATTGCGCCTGGTTTCCGGGCCGGGCCTACCTCGACGCCGGTATCCAGAGCAAGGAAAGCTTGCAACCCAACTTCAGCGTGACCGCCTGGATCAAACCAACACAAACGGACGCCAACAACAGCATCCTGGGCAAAGGCCGCGACTTTGTGCTGAAACTGCACAACGGGCAGCTCACCTACACCATGCAGGGTATTAAAGATTACCGGTCAGTTACATCGCAGGTGCCCATCAACGAATGGACCTTTGTTTCGCTGGTGCATTCGGCCTATGAAAACCAGATTCGATTTTACCTGAATGGCAAGCTAACCGATCAAATCGACCTGATTACGCCCTACAGCGAATCGGACTACACTTTACTCATTGGCAGCAATTTGTGGGAAGAGTTTTTTGTTGGGTATATGGATGACATCAAAATCTGGAACCGCGAACTGAACGACGACGAAATCCGGCTACAGTTTCAGGAAAACAGCGACCAGCAAGCGAACCAACTGGGGACATTTTGGGGCGCGATTCTGCTGGCAGTGTTTCTGCTGATTGGGTCCTATTTCTACCTCCGAAGAAGAAAAGCCAAAGCACCTCCCAAACAAGCCAAACCCGCTGAAAAGCTCACTAAGCCAGCTCAACATCAGGAAAAAATCTACTGCTTTGGCGGACTCAAGGTCATCAATCCTGAAGGGGTGGAGGTCAGTCAGAAGTTTTCGCCCAAGATCAAACAACTGTTTATTTTGATTCTTCTGAATAGCGTGAATGGCCAAAAAGGGATTTCCACCAGTAAGCTGTCGGGCATTCTTTGGCCCGGCATGAGCACCCAGAACGCCAAAAACACGCGTGGAACAAACATTCAAAACCTGAAAGCAGCCTTGGCGTCCTGCCCGGGCATCAAGCTGTTGTACCGCGAAAAACTCTGGTTTATGGAACTGAGCGAGCACTGCTACTTCGATTACGTGCAAGTGGAAAGCCAACTGAACGAGCTGGAAAAGTCAGCCGGAATCCCTTCCGAAGAGGGACTGCACAAGCTGCTGGACATCCTGAGCCGCGGAACGCTTTTCCCCAACATGTCCGAATCGTGGCTCGACCCGTACATCAGCAAAATGAGCGACCGGATCATTGAAATGGGCATGAAGCTTTTTGAAAGCCTGGATGAAACCAAACATGCCCATCAGCTCTTCAAGCTGGCCGAAGTGGTCAGCCTGCATGATCCGCTGAATGAACCCGCCCTGCGCAAGAAGCTACAACTGCTCACCCTCCAGGGAAAACTGAGCCTGGCCCACACCGTTTACGACCAGTTTGCCAAAGTGTACCGCGAAATGTACCAGGAAAGCTATCCCCATGACTTTAAAAGCCTGACGGCGGAGCAATAGTTGAAACGAACTTTGGGATTTGCGGTTCGCACTCCAAAACCGCGAAACGCTCTGGCAGATCCTGAAACAAGTTCAGGAAGACTCGTCTGTTAGCGAGCTTAGTAGGCCTACGAAGTTTTGGTTTTGGAAAACAAGAGGAAGAACCAGCTACCGCCTGGAACTGCTCCATACCACTAAGAATTGGAAGCTACCGCCTGGAACTGCTCCATACCATCCAGAATTGCAAGCTACCGCCTGGAATTGCTCCATACCATCCGGAATTGGAAGCTTCCGCCTGGAATTGCTCCATACCGTCCAGAACTGGAAGCTACCACCTGGTTTTGCAACAAGACCATCCAGAATCGCAAGCTACCGCCTGGAATTGCAACAAGACCACCCGGAATTGGAAGCTACCGCCCAGATTTGGAACAAGACCATCAGGAATTGGAAGCTACCGCCCGGATTTACGAGAAGACCGAGTTTCTTCCATTTCTGAGTGGTTTTCTCCTATTCCGGAACAGGCTCGCAACAGTCAAACGAGCGAAGCAGATCATTCCATATCGAAGTTTCAATCCCGGGCCGTCGCGAACGGAATGGGATCAGACGGCAAAGAATCGAAACGTTTTCTCTGGGATCAAGCTGCAGCTGCCTGAGAAAAAGCAAGATCAAATACAATTTAAACCTGATGCATCTGTATTTTTTTCCCCTATTACCCCCTTTATTACCCCTGCTATTATACCGCAAGTTGTTTCTTTGTCTAAACAATTGAGTAAATTGAACACGACTAAGGTCACGGACCTGTTTGATATTTTCGGTTTCGCTTCTATCACAAATTGTTAAAGACTCGAAACATGACACTAAATAATTCGCACGACTTAAATCAATTGATACAATGAACAACAAAATGAATCCACGCCGCGACTTCCTGAAAAAATCATTGATTGCGGCTGCCGGGGTTACGATTATCCCGAGGCATGTGATGGGCGGAAACGGTTTTCTTGCGCCAAGTGACCAACTGACCAAAGCCATTATTGGGGTTGGAGGAATGGGTAAAGGACACATCAACTACGAAGGCACCCGATTGCTCGCCGTTTGTGATGTCGACAAAAATCACTTGAAAGACACGCTCAGCATGGTCAATTCTGAAGTGCAGGGTTACCACGATTTTCGTGAAGTGCTGCAACGTCCCGACATCGACATCGTACACATTGCCACACCACCCCATTGGCACGGCATCATGTCGGTCATGGCAGCGCAGGCTGGCAAAGATGTTTGGTGCGAAAAACCCATGACCCGTACCATTGGAGAAGGTAAGCGGGTGGTAGAGGCCATCAACGCCACCGGAAAAATGTTCCGCCTAAACACCTGGTTCCGTTTCAAAGACAATTTCTACGGATTGGGAACACCTGTAAAACCGTTGAAGAAGGCTGTTGAAAGTGGCGTATTGGGTTGGCCCTTGAAAGTCACCATCAGCGGAGTCACCGGCTTCAACTGGAAATTCTATTGGGTAGGGAAAACAAACCTGCAACCGCAGCCTGTGCCGGAACAACTGGACTACGATCTGTGGTTGGGACCAGCACCCGAAAAACCTTACAACGCGCACCGGGTACATCAAACCTTCCGCGGATACTGGGATTACGATGGCGGCGGCCTGGGCGACATGGGACAGCACTACATTGACCCGGTTCAATATTTTCTGGGGAAAGACAACACCAGCCCGGTGAAAGTAGAAGTGGACGCACCACAGCAACACGACGATGCCATTGGCACCTGGCGCAAAATTACCTACACCTACGACGATGGTTGCCAAATCATTTTGGATGGTGAGAACAAGGATAAAAACGCCGCCTACATTGAAGGTCCCAACGGAAAAATCTTCAACGGATTCAAATCTGATATTCCAAACTTGCAGGCACTGATTGACACCATGCCCGATCCGGAACCACAAATCACCACCTTCAGCGAGTCGGTTCGTACACGCAAAAAATTCGCGCTAAACGAAGAAAACGGGCACCGCTCAGCAACCATTGTCAACATGGGTATCGTCGCGCTTCGCCTGGGCCGAACCCTCGAATTTGATCCGGTCAATCAGGTATTTATTAACGATGATGAAGCCAACCGCTTAATCAACCAGCCCATGCGTGGTGAATGGCAGATTTGAGTGGAAAAGCAAATCATACCAAAGTCAATTCAATAGCAATCATTTAGTTTTCAAACGAAATTTCAAAAAGAAATGAATCACTTCAAGAATATACTGACAACGCTTCTGATCAGCTTGTTGCTTCTTCCTGCTTTTGCGCAGGACAGGCGGACGCTGGAAACCAAAGTCGCCGATATTTTGGCGCGCTTCCCGGCCGAAAACAGCCAGGAAACAACCAAATTAAGTCAGCAAATCATTGAGCTGGGAGCCGAGGGAATCGCCAACTTTTGCGACCTGATTGTACCTCCCGGAGCGGGTGACGACACCCAGGCGCGTTATGCCATCACCAGTCTGGCTAAATGGCCGGGCTCGAACGATAAGGCCTTGATCGAGCAAAGCCTGATCAAGGCGCTTGACAAAGCTTCGGACAGCGAAGTAAAAGCTTTTTTCCTGCGGCAACTCGCTTACTTCGGACAAACAGCCACCGTTCAAGCCGCGGCCAGCTATCTGGACGACGAAACACTGGCTACTCCGGCCATCGCCACGCTGACGAGCATCGGCTCCAACGAAGCCGCCGAAGCCATCCTTCAGGCTGCAAAAACAAAAACTGGCAACCAGCAAGTTGCGTTCATCAAAGCCTTGGGCACATTAAGCTACCAGCCCGCTGAGTCCTATTTGCTTTCGTTGGCCGAATCTGCTGACGGAGAAGCGCTCAAGCAGACTTATGCTGCTTTGGCGCGCATCGGTGGCGAAGCTTCCGCCAAAACATTCAGCAAGGCTGCCAAGCAGGTTTCCTTTGCTGCCGATGAAGCCGAAACCATGCTTTCGTACCTGGCATACGCCGAAAACCTGGGACAAAACGGAAACAGCAAGTTAAGCAACAAACTGGCAGCTACTGCGCTGAAGAAATTCACCAGCAGTGACCAACTGCATTACCGCTCGGCAGCACTGCAAATTTTGCGGGCCAACCAAGGCCAAGATGCACTGAAACTCCTGTCGAAAGAATTTGACCATGCCGATAAAACCTACCGCATGGCTGTCCTTCGTTTGGCAAAAAATGGACTGAATGAACAAGAAGTCAATCACTGGGTGAAACAATTCCCCAAGTATTCGGCAGAACAACAAGCCGAATTGCTTTACTTTTTGGCGCACCGCCCCGAGGCAGCCGTGTACACCCAGGTGATTCAGCCCGCACTGAAATCGGCCAATCCTGCCGTTCGTCAGGAAGCCATCCGCGCGCTGGCCATCAATCAACAGGAAAAAGCCATCCCCGGATTGCTCGAACAATTGAAAGAAGCCACCAGCGAAACCGATCTGTCCGTAGTTAAACAAGCCCTGCTCACCGCAACATCTCAGGATGCTCGCGACCAAGTGGCAGCGCAACTGGATGGTGCCGAATCCGAAGTACAAGTGGTTCTGATCGAAATCCTGGCTGCTCGCCGCGCTCAGACTTACTTTAGCCAAATTGAAGCGCTTTGCTCCAGTTCCAGCAATCAGGTCAGCCAGGCGGCCTATCAAGCGCTTTCGCGTGTGGCCCAAACCGAAAACACCGCGGCTCTGCTGGAATTGTTGCAAAAGAGCTCATCAGCAAACGAAACACAAGCCGTTCAACAAGCACTCATCGAACTGTATCGCCAGGCAGATGCTCCGGCAGCTAGCTTGGTTTTGACAGCAATGAAAAAAGGCGATCAGACCGAAAAACTGGTTCCGATTCTGCCCTACCTCAACGATCAGGATGCCCTGGAAAGCGTAGTTTTACTGCTGAATGACGGGAACCCATCGGAGCAGCAAGCCGCTTTTACGGCCCTGACCAACTGGTCTGACGCATCGGCACTGCCCGCTTTGTTCGAAGTTTACAGCGCCCCGTCGAAATCCGAATTCAAACAAAAAGCCCTGGCTGCCTACCTGAAGTTAAGCCAGCAGGCGAATGCCCCGGCCGACCAAAAATTGCTGTGGCTTGATAAGATCATGAGTGAATGCACCACCGACAGCGAAAAGCAACAAGTCATTCGTGCAGCAGGAAACGTGAAGACCTTCCTGTCGCTGGTATTTGTTGCCAACTACTTAAACGAGGAAGCCTTAAGCGCCGTTGCAGCTCAATCGGCCATGAAAATTGCGCTGCCGACTCCTGGTGAGCAGGATGGATTGACCGGAACTTTTGTCCGCGAAACCCTGCACCAGGTGAAAGCCAAAATTTCGGGTGCCGACAGCCAGTATTTCAAAATTGATATTCAGGAATACCTGGACAACATGCCGCAGGAAGCAGGTTATGTTTCTATGTTCAACGGAAAAGACCTGACCGGCTGGCAAGGGCTGGTGCAAAACCCGATTGCCCGTGCAAAAATGTCGGACAAAAAGCTGGCTGCCGAACAAGCCAAAGCTGACAAAAAAATGCACGAAAACTGGTCGGTACAAAATGGAATGATTGTTTTTGATGGAAAAGGCGACAACCTATGCACAAAGAAAATGTACGGCGATTTTGAGATGCTGGTTGACTGGCGAATCACCAAAGAAGGTGACTCCGGAATTTACCTTCGCGGAACGCCGCAAGTTCAAATCTGGGACACGTCCCTGGTTCAGGTGGGTGCACAAGTCGGCTCAGGTGGTTTGTACAACAATCAGAAACACGAAAGCAAACCGCTGGTGGTCGCCGATAATCCTGTTGGCGAATGGAACACCTTCCGTATTAAAATGGTGGGTGACAAGGTAACCGTTCACCTGAATGGCGTTTTGGTTGTGGATCATGTGACCATGGAAAATTATTGGGACCGCTCCATGCCCATTTTCCCGAAAGAAGCCATCGAATTGCAGGCGCACGGCAACGATTTGGCCTTCCGCAACCTGTACGTCCGGGAGTTGAATGTCGAAGTTCCAAGCCTGAGCGAGGCCGAAAAAGCCGAAGGATTTGTGTCGCTGTTCAACGGCAAAAACCTGGACAACTGGGTCGGCAATAAAACCGACTACCGGGCCGAAGATGGTGTATTGGTTGTTCGTCCGGCTGAAGGAGGCCACGGAAACCTCTACACCGAAAAAGACTATTCGAACTTTATTTTCCGCTTTGAATTTCAACTGACACCAGGCGCCAACAACGGGCTGGGGATTCACGCGCCGCTGGAAGGTGACGCCGCCTATGTCGGAAAAGAGTTGCAAATTCTGGATAATACCGCGCCCATTTATGCCAATCTGAAGCCCTACCAATATCATGGTTCGGTTTACGGTATTATTGCCGCCAAACGTGGATTCCTGAAGCCCGTTGGCGAATGGAACTCACAGGAAGTGATGGTCAACGGCGATGACATTAAAATTACGTTGAACGGCGAAGTCATTCTGGAAGGGAACATGAAAGAAGCCAGCAAGAATGGAACAGCCGATAAAAAAGACCACCCGGGCCTGGATCGGAATACCGGCCGAATCGGCTTTCTGGGGCACGGATCAGACTTGAAATTCCGCAACATCCGTGTAAAGGAATTGTAACAACAGACAACCAACGAACAACTAATAAATCAAGCGTCTCCGGCATTAGGCCGGGGGCGCTTTTTTTTTCTGATGACTCCATCGCCATATCGAAGCAAGAGTAGAAACGGCTAGTTCTTCAGCTTATCCGGAAAACACATAGGCATAAAAAAACCGGCCAAAGCCGGTTCCTTAATTATATAGATCAAAAGCTATTCATTCACATGCTTCATCAGCATCGCCTTCAATTCCGAATTTTGAAGGTGAGGCAAATGTGGATTGATCACATTCCCGTTTTTGCCGACCAAGGTATAATGCGGAATCCCGGATATTTTGAATTTGTCACTCAAAATATTCCATTCATCTTCCGACACCCGGTAATGTTCGCCACTGATACTTGGAATCATGTTATCGTACGTTCCTTTTGGCGAACTTTGATTGGTAATGTAAACAAAAGCCACATTTTCATCTTTCATCTCCTCTTTCAGCGGCTTAATTCGTTCGATACCCGACCGGCAGGGACCACACCAGGTTGCCCAAAAATCAACATAAACCACTTTTCCTTTGTATTTCTTCATGATGGACTCAAAAATATCGTCACCCTCGTTTTCAGGAACGTCATTGATTTGTGCTACTGCTAGCTTCTTGTTCTCCTCAATTTTCGCCTTCGTAGCATCATTCATCAAAGCAATATAACTGGCAATAAACGGTGTGTTGATTTGCGCTTGCATTTCTTTTAACTTTTCATCAGAAACAGGCGTCATTTCAGAAACGATCGGACGGCAGTAATCCTGAGAAAGCATGATATCGGTTGCTAAGCCCGGCTGAATACCCAAAACAGTTTGGATCTGTTTATTGCGGGTTTCAATCCTTCTTTTTGCGAAGAGCTCATTGACAAAAGCACGATGATCATCGTGAAAGGTCCTTACTGAACCGCCGACTTCCGATTGTAGTCGATGCACCTTAGCCATCAATGGTTCTTTGTTGAAGGCTTTTAATGCAACAAGATAGGCCTGATCCTCCTCAGTCAACTCAATATGCTGTTCTGCCAAATAGGCTTCCATCATCTCTGGAGTTACCCGTTTGCCACGATTCTCCTGATAGAAATGCTTCAGCGTGTCCTCATGATTTTCCCGGAAAGCTTGAGCTTGCTCCTTGTATTTTTCCTGGAACTCTTTTTGAAGTTCATCATATTCTGTGGAACTGACTTCTTCCTGTAGCAAGGCTAATTTTTCCTCGTCGGCGGTAAACTGATAACCTGTCTTTCTCAACTCCTTAATAATATCGAGTGTCGTCAACCCAACGTTTGATCCATCGTCTCTCAAAACATCTGAATACATCAGCCGGTTGATGAAAAAATAGTACTCCGCAGTCATCACCCCCAATGGATTATTGGCAAAATCGTTGGTTAAAAAGTCGTAGTAACTACTATCCGGCTTTTCGGGTTTAAAGTCAATTTGCCATTGATCGTTTGGGATCTTGTTTTCCTGCCTCCAGGCTGAAACCTTCTGCATCGTATAGCTTAAAAGTCTTTCCGCATTCCGGTAGTCGAACTCCAGACTTTTAACCTGTTTTGCTCTGGCACTCAACGGATATTCTTTTCCGTGTTTGGCCAACTCTTCATAGTCGCGTTGTTGCAGATCGTCACACCACGCCTTATATTCTTGGGGTGAAAAATCCAGTATTCTTGCCCGCATTTCATCGTAATTAAAACTTCGGATGTCCTTCAGCCGATGTAAATCCGTATTGATCCGGGCACAATCGCCCATAAACAAGACTGGATTTTGCGAGTTGTTGTCAAAAAGCTGAAAAGTTGTTTTACCCGGCTCAAGAAAAATGGTACCATAAAAAAATGGCAAGCGAACCAGGACATTCTGTGCATTGCAATTTGGGAATTTCGCCTCAAAACTACCGTCATCCGCAATCCTGATTAGGTGGGAAATCTGTTGGCCCACAACCGCATTATTCACATAAACCATACCGGTGCGCTGTGCATACCGAGGGCTAAAGTTCCGAATGTAACCACGATAAGTGACTGTATCCACTTGAAAAACTGATGATTCAAACAAGTCCTCATCAGCCGGAATGGCTGATTCATCCGGCCGGTTTGAATAAGCTGTCATTGAAGACGGCGATTCACCGATCATGCAAATTGAGTCGCTAACCAGCCGGGCGTAAACATCCTTCTTCATTGCGTCTCTTTTCAGCTCAATTTTAGCTATTCCATCTTTTTCTGAATAAGAACCATACTTCCACACCTGGCTATTGTAAATGGCAACCGAGTCAAACAGGCTGATTTCCCACTGCGCATTTTCGCTCCGAAACCAGCTTCCACTCAGCTTTTCGGGAAGAATAGACTGGAATAATTCGGGCTTGAGCTGGATGTCATAGATAAACCAGGTACCGCCTTCGTTTCCCTCACCATAGTCGATTTTGGCAACTGACTCATCAATCTTGGGAAACACCAGTTTGTAGCTCACTTCGCCCGATTCGGGCATGGTGAACTGCTCGTTCACCGGAATGCCATCGGCAGAAACGATAAACAATTTTTCTTTTGATCCAACCGGCTGAATAAAAGATTGGTCAGGGATAGAAATCCAGTTTCCTGGAGTGTAGCGAACATGAAACCAGAGTATCGTCTCGCTATCAAGGACTTCAACTTTATTAAGTTTTACATTGGAAGCAGTGCTCATCCCGATTTTGGGATTCTCGACAATAGTTTGGGCGAAAGTAAAAACACCCATGACCAGGGAAAAGGCCAGGAGGAAGATTCGTTTCATCAAAAATGTTTTAAAGGTTGATAATGGTTTACAAAAATTCAATTTTGAAACAATTTATGACATTTAGACGAAAGCTTCATAATTCTCCAGCCAGTTTAATATTATTTAACATCTATTGGATATATGAGCAAAAAAAAAACCGGCATAAGCCGGTTTCCGAGATAAAACTATTCAATGTTGGGTTGAATATTAATTCTTATAGAATGGAAGCACCAAATAACTGTAGATGGTACAGCCTGCACAAAAGGCAAACGCAAATTCCAATCCTGCGAAAAACACAAGAACCCCAGCGATTACCACAGCGGCGGTGTTCAGCTGGGCAGCAAATAAAACCGCAAAAGCCAGCGACATGACAAATCCCATCCGCGCTGCAAAAATCTTTGGCGCCTTATCAATTGGTTTTGCAGGCAAGTTGAGCATCTGGGTCATCCAATAGGCCACACAGCTCAGCGGACTAAATTTGATTTTGGTGAAGGCCCGGATAAAAAAATCGGCGGCCACAAAAGCCATCACCACTAACGAATCCAATGCAAAAGCCAAGACCACCGCAACAATCACCAGCAGGGCTGTAATCCTTGGCACTTGTTCGTTGATTCGCTCGTTTGAAATGGGGCAAAATAAATTCTTCATATCCACTTTCCTTTCCTCAAATACCGCTGTTAAAATGCGGCAGAACTAGTTTCGGACAAACATATCTTTTTGTTCTTGATTATTTGAAATCATTCTAAATAACAACAAGAAGACTTAATGGTTTCTTTACATTCGCACAAAAAAAACCACTCAAACTCACAACAAAATGATTTCACAAACGCTTTACTAGGAAATCAAAACATCGTATACAGGAATTTCGAAACATTTTATACAACATCTTTCCATATAAATCGCTCGTATGCAAAGAGATTCAAAGCGATTGAAGTTTTGGTGTAATGTGTAGGAGTACTGTTAAAAGTTGTTAAATTTACATCCAATCTAACGAATCAAGAACGACGTGTATGACCAAGAACACCATTGAAAGAAGAAATTTTCTAAAATTGGTAGGTACTGGAATTGGCTCATTATTAACCCTCCCCTATTACTCAAGCGCATTGGGGGAAACCAGCACAGTAAATCGTAATCGGTTTAAAATAGGAAAACCCCAATGGATCCTGCACAATGACGGCACATTTGATTTGATTGCCGGAAGTATGCACCTAAGAAACTGCCGCCCCACCATTGACGGACAAAGCATTTTTGTTCGCAACACGTTCATGGGCGATTCGCCAAAAGGCAAGCGTATTATTTATGAGCTCGACCGTGGTTTTGTGATGCTGGACCTGAAAATAAACTCCGGCTCCATTTCCATCGGTGCCGAACTCAGTGGCATGTCGCGGGCGCCTTATTGGTTTTGTCCGTTGGGCGAAGCAGTTGTCAACGGAGTAAAACAGTATTTCAAACAAGGTCAAGGTTTTGGAGGCCCATCCGGCTTATACGAGTTTCAAGAGCCATCGGCTCAGGAGTTTGGCAATCAACCCGGCGAACAGGCCTGGGCGTACGATTCCTATTTGGTAACCGGCCTCATCTCGGCCGAACAAGAAACGCTGGCCATTGGAACATACGAACACAGCGATTTTATTCAGAAAAGCACCTTCTACAACCGCCCACATCGCCGGGGACTGTCGGACCGCTACCCCGATGTTGAGCAGATTTTGTTTGAAACCGGCTTTGTCACCGAAAATATTCCGTTAAAAGACGACTTCATCAAGCTTCCGGATATTTATATTTTCTTTGGAAATAAACCTTACGAAACCCTGCAACACCTGGCCTGGAATATTTCGGAGCAAATGGGTGCACGAAAAGATACGAAGACCAGCTATCACTGGGACTCATTTAACGAATTTGAACACGATTTCAGCCACGAGAAGTTGACCGAACTGTTGACCACCCTGGACACCATTGACCCACCCATCATGCTGGATACCATTCTGATCAACGACGGCTATTGCGTTCACGGCGACTGGCTCGATTATACCGACAACTGGCCCAGAGGACTGGAACCCGCTGCACGCGACATCTTTCAGCGGCAGTACCGGGCCGGCGTTTGGATAGCCCCGTTTATGGTCAGCGAGGAAAGTAAAATCTTCAAACGACACAAAAACTGGCTGATACGCGATCTGAATGGCGAACCCATTCTAGAGTGGGAGTTTCCGGAGGGAAAACACTACGCTTTGGACGGCAGTCACCCCGACGTTCAGCGCTATATTCAAAAAGTATTTCGGGCCTACCGAAAAATGGGGTTCACTTTCTACAAAACCGACTTTATGGATTGGGGCTTAAAACCCACCGTCGGCATCGACCGATATGACAAAACAAAATCATCAGTTCAGATATTTACCGAAGTGCTCAACATTATCCGCGAAGAGATTGGCGCCGGAAGTTTCTGGATCACCGGAACTGCACCGTATGCTCATATGATTGGCTATGTTGACGCCATGCGTGTAGCCAATAGCCTCAACTGCCAATGGACCGAACAAGGTGTCGGTAACATGCTGCAGGAAAGTTACAACACCCAATATTTCAACAATGTATTTTGGCAAAATGACCTGGATGTTATCTCGTTACGCAACGAAAATTGCCAACTGACCGCGACCGAAAAAACCAGCTTGGCCAACTGGATTGGTATCATGGGGGGCGTAGTGAGCACCTCGGATCGTTTTTCGACCCTCACCGACGAGCAACTGGACCTCTGGCGATTGCTAATACCACAGGAGCGTCCGCAAAGCGCCACACTCCCGCTGTGGGGCGACAATCACCAGTGCAAGCTTGTGCTTCGGCGTTACCGGTCGCCACGTGGTTGGGGACTGCTGATTTTAAACGATACCGAGCAAACGGTAACGGAAACCTTTGTTTTTTCAGAAATCAACGAAGAGAACAACAACTGGGTTTATGAATGGAAACTGGGCGAAAGCGTTGATTTGGGCAACCTCAGTCAAATTACTTTGACCCTTCAGAAACACGAATCAAAATTGTTTTATCTGACCAACGGGAACGATGCCCCATCCGAAGATTTAACGATTAGCGGGCTTCGACTGAAAAAAGTTTACCGTTAAGACAATTTCCAGCTTCCAAGCCGGATAATTTTAACCGGCTGAGTCAAAAGCGATCAGGAAAATGATGCTGACGCCCGGAACCTTTCATGGGAAAAGAACCTGTTTTTATTCGAAACTAAACCTTATTTTAGAGGCTTATTTTTGAATGAACAATTATGGATCTTAGCAAACTGAATATCAACACACCGCTTGAAATTATTAACCAAGCCACCCAAGCCGGATTAATTGGAAGTCTCGGAATCGAAATCACTAAAATTGGTGACGGAACCGTTGAAGGCAGTATGGAACTGTCGGAAAAGAATTGCCGCCCCGATGGCATTTTGCATGGCGGGGCCAACCTGGCTCTGGCCGAAAGCCTTGCCGGACTGGGCAGCATGCTGATGGTCGACATGAACGAATTTGACGTTCTGGGAATCCAGGTAAACGGAAGCCACACCGGTGTGCTCAGGAGCGGGAAGGCCCTGGCGGTTGCAAAAATTTTGCATCCCGGAAACCAGACCCACATTTGGAATGTTGATGTTAGAAATGAAGATGGACGCCTGATTTCAACCATTCGGGTAACCAATATGATTGTGAAACGGAATGACAGAGACTGAAAACCTTGCCTTATTTCTGGATAAGCTGATCGAAAAAAATTGTTCGTTTGCGGTATGGTCCATGCCCGGAAGCCAAACGCCGGAAATACTAATCACCGATAAGAAAGATTTGATCTACCCTGATCAATTCAACAAACTGAATGGACAGGAAGGTTTTGTTTTTGCGCCTTACCAAATTCATGCAGAAACTCCGCTGGTGTTACTCAAACCCGGCATCGTAAAAAAAGGCTTCGAAGAAATCCTCCAAATCGACCTGAATGAAATTGAACACAGCCAACAGCGCAGACCGTCGGAAACGCAACGCCTGATCATAGAAAAAGAAGCCTATTTATCGGATGTTGAGAAAACCATTACCGAGATTAAAACAAGCAAGCTTTCGAAAGTCATTGTTTCGCGATTAATCCCGCAGGCCCGAAAATCCGAGTCAATCGGCAAACTCTACCTGCAACTGTTTCAACAAACGCCCAATGCGTTTGTCTACCTGGTGAATTTGCCCAAAGCAGGCTTATGGATGGGCGCAACCCCCGAGGTATTGCTCAAATCGGAAGGCAAAACGCTCGAAACCGTGTCGCTGGCCGGCACCCAAACACGCCGAACCGATTCGGATTACAGCTGGCACACCAAGGAAATTGAGGAACAAGCATTTGTGTCACGCTACCTGCTTGATGTCTTTTATCACTTCAATATTCATCCTTACACCACACAAGGGCCCGAAACGCTTGAAAGTGGCAAAGTGGCACACCTGATGACCAGCTTCCGCTTCTCGACAAAAAAACTGGCACACAAGCTGGGCGATTTTTTGGCCGAATTACATCCGACACCGGCAGTTTGTGGATATCCAAAGTCGAAAGCTGCCAAATTTATCACTAAAATCGAAAAGCACGACCGCCGATATTACACCGGATATTTAGGCCCTTGGCGAATGAATGATTCCATAAGTTTATTTGTAAATTTACGCTGCATGGAAATTATGCCCGACCAATACATTCTTTATTCGGGCGGCGGCATTACGGCTCGTTCAGTACCGGAAGAAGAATGGGAAGAAACCAACAAAAAAGCAGGTACCTTGTTATCGGCCATTGAAGCTGTTCAAAACACATGATTTCAACAAAAAAACACATCCAGCAACTGGCGAGCATTTTACTGGCCAAAGGCATTGACGACATCATCATTTCGCCGGGATCGCGCAATGGCCCGCTCACCCACACCTTTGCCGGCAGCGGTTTGTTCAACTGCCGGAGCATTGTCGATGAGCGCAGCGCTGCCTATTTTGCGCTGGGCCTGGCGCAAGCCAAACAAAAGCCGGTGGCCATCGTTTGCAGCTCAGGCACGGCCACGCTAAATTACGCGCCCGCAGTAGCCGAAGCGTTTTACCTCAACATCCCACTGATCGTGCTCACCGCCGATCGTCCCGATTATTGGATTGACCAAGCCGAAAGCCAGTGCATCCGCCAGGAAAATATTTACACGAACTTCATCCGGAAAGAAATCAGCCTGCCTTTGGGCGAGTCCGAAAACGAACTGTGGTTTGCCGCCCGCGAAATCAACACCTGCCTGAACCTGGCCGTGTCCGAAACGCCGGCACCGGTGCACATCAACGTTCCGTTGGAGGAACCCCTGCATGAATTGCTGGATGAAAAGCTGTCCGCTGTAAAAGTGATTCAGCAAGCACAACCACAAATGAATCTGGCTGAATCAGAGTTGACGCAACTGTCTTCGATGTTCAACGAAGCTGAAAAAGTATTGATACTGGCTGGTCAGCAAATCCCTAATCCGGGCCTGGAAAACCTGTTGAGCGAACTGGTTGAAAGAACAGGGGCCGTGATTTTAAAAGAACACCTGGCCAACCTTTACGATCCCGGCTTTTGCAGCAGCATCGATACGCTGATGGCTGCCCTGCTCGAAGATCAGATGGATGACTTTCAACCGGATTTGCTGATCAGTTTTGGAGGACAATTTGTATCGAAATCGCTGAAACAATTTCTGCGGAAACACAAACCCGCCAACCACTGGCACCTGAGTTTGTCAGGCCAACATTTCGACACCTACCAGTCGCTGACCAACGTTATTCGACAGGAAGCAGGCGACTTTTTCGAGCAACTAACACCCAGACTCGAAACAAAAGAAAAAAACTTCCTCAAACGCTGGAAAGACAAAGAACAACAAGTGAACCAGCAGCGTGATCAATTTATTGCGCAGACAGAATTTTCAGACTTGACGGTATTCGATGCCATCCGAAAAGCGATGCCACAAAACTCGGTCGTTCATTTGGGAAACAGCTCCCCCGTGAGGTATGCACTCATTTGCGATGCGGTAAACAACACGCACTACTTCGGGAACCGGGGCACTGCCGGTATTGATGGCTGCCTGTCAACAGCCGTGGGCTTTGCGTCCGAATCGGAAAAGCTCAACACCATCATTTTGGGCGACCTGTCGTTTTTTTACGACTCCAACGCCCTGTGGAACAAATACATTGGCAGCAACCTGCGTATTATTGTCATCAACAACCGGGGCGGCAATATATTTAGCTTGATCAAGGGCCCAAGGGAGTCACCCGCTTTTCACGAACACTTTTTCACCGAAAATAGATTCAAAGCCGAAGCGCTGGCCCGGGCTTTTGAGCTGGACTATTTCAAAGCTGAAAATGGACAAGAACTGGAATCAGCCTTAGCCGATTTTTCTTCACCCAAACAACAGCAAGCGGCAATATTGGAAGTTTTTACCAACGCCGAGGTGAACACGAAGGTGTTTCGGGAGTTGTTTAAACAGGTAAAGTCAAACAAAAAAAATAGGATACGATGAACACAACACGAAACTGGGAAACCATTAAAGAATACGAAGATATTTTCTTCGACTATTTCGACGGAATTGGAAAAATTACCATCAACCGCGAGCGCTACCGCAATGCGTTTCGCCCAACCACAGTGAACGAAATCAGCGAAGCCCTGCGCATCTGCCGCGAGCATCAGGATATCAATGTGGTGGTGCTGACCGGAGCCGGTGACAAAGCTTTTTGTGCCGGTGGCGACCAAACCGTGAAAGGTAAAGGCGGCTACATCGACAAAGATGGTATTCCACGCCTCAACATTCTGGAAGTTCAGAAACAAATTCGCAGCATGCCCAAACCGGTAATTGCCATGGTCAATGGTTTTGCCATTGGTGGCGGGCACGTGCTGCACGTGGTTTGCGACATCAGCATTGCCAGCGAAAATGCCATCTTCGGACAAACCGGCCCCAAAGTGGGTAGCTTCGATGCCGGGCTGGGTTCATCCTATTTGGCCAGCATTGTGGGGCAAAAGAAAGCCCGCGAAATCTGGTTCATGTGCCGACAGTATTCGGCCGCCGAAGCACTGGAAATGGGCTTGGTCAATAAAGTGGTGCCATTCGACCAACTGGAAGACGAAACCGTGGCCTGGGCGCAAAAAATGCAGGAACACAGTCCGCTGGCACTTCGCATGCTGAAACTCGGCCTCAACGCCGAACTCGATGGACAAATCGGAATTCAGGAATTCGCCGGAAATGCCACACTGCTTTACTATTTAACCGAAGAAGCACAAGAAGGGAAACATGCTTTTCTCGAAAAACGGAAGCCGGACTTTAAGAAATTTCCAAAATTTCCGTAAATCAGTTCAACAAACATCAAGCATCTAACGATCGAGAATCAAGTATCGAAAAACGTATGGCGACAACAAAAAGTTGGATTAAAGCAGCCCGGCCACGCACCCTGCCACTGGCCTTGTCGGGTATTATTATGGGATGCGGACTGGCCTGGTTTTACGGGGCAATTGATGCGCTGGTGAGCGTTTTGGCCATCATCACGGCAACCCTGATTCAGGTGTTTTCCAACTTTGCCAACGACTATGGCGACAGCCAAAAAGGCACCGACAATGAATTCCGGCTGGGGCCAACCCGCACCATGCAGAGCGGCGAAATCAGCCATTCAGAAATGAAAAAAGGGATGACCATCGTTGGTGGTTTGAGCTTCATTTTTGGCATTGGCCTGGTGTACGCCGGAACCTGGCACTTTTCCCATTCCGCCTTTTTTGGTTTTGTTGCGCTCGGTATTTTGTCGCTGCTGGCGGCGTTTTTTTATACAGCCGGCAAAAAGTCCTATGGCTATGTTGGCCTCGGCGATCTGGCCGTTTTCCTGTTTTTTGGCTTGCTGCCGGTGATTGGCGTTTTCTATTTGAATGCCAACTATTGGGAAACCGCCGTGATTCTACCAGCCATCAGCGTGGGTTTTTTCAGCACCGGCGTGCTGAACCTCAACAATATGCGCGACATTGAAAATGACCAACAGTCGGGAAAGATTACCCTGCCGGTACGAATGGGCGCACGTAACAGCCGGATTTATCACACCGCCATGATTCTGTGGGGTTGGGTTGCCACCGTGCTTTTCACCTTTCACCAACAGGAATCGGCCTGGCAATGGTTGTTTATGCTGACGCTTCCGCTCTTTCTGATTGACCTGAAAAAAATTCAGCGAACAAAAGATGCCCGCTCGCTCGATCCATTCCTGAAACGCTTATCCCTGTCAACCCTGGCCTTTACCTTGTTATTTTGTCTGGGATTAATTCTTGCGATTTCATGAAAGCCCGCTTTCAGAAATACGAGCTTCACTTTAAGCGGCCAGCCGGAACATCGCGTGGCGTGTACAACACTCGCCCTGTTTGGTTTTTATTTTTGACAGAAAATGGGCGGACTGGTATTGGCGAATGTGCACCGCTACCCGGGCTGAGTACAGAAACTCCCGCGCAGGTGGAACAAGCTTTAACCGAAATTTGTGCCAATCCGGAATCGTTTGTAGATGATTGGTCGAGGCTAAAAGATACTCCCTCCGTTCAGTTTGGACTGGAAACCGCTTGGTTGGATTTTCAAAACGGCGGAAAGCAGGAACTATTTCCGTCCGCATTTACTGAAGGAAAAAGCGGCATCCCCATAAACGGGCTGATTTGGATGGGCGAGCCTGACTTTATGAAAAGCCAGATTGATGAAAAGTTGGAAGCTGGCTACCATTGCCTCAAACTGAAAATCGGCGCCCTCAATTTTGAAAAAGAGTTGGAATTGTTGCAGGCCATTCGTGAAAAATATGCTGCCCGTGAAATCACCCTGCGGGTTGATGCCAACGGCGCTTTTCGACCAGACGAGGCCCTGGAAAAATTACAAGAGCTCGCCAAGCTGGACATCCACTCCATTGAGCAACCCATCGCTGCCGGCCAATTGGATGAAATGGCCGGACTATGCACCCAAACACCGCTGTCCATCGCGCTGGACGAAGAGCTGATCGGAATCAACAGCAGGATTGAAAAAGAGCAACTTATTGAGATGATTCAGCCGCAGTTTCTCATTCTGAAACCCAGCTTGCACGGGGGCCTTTCGGGATGCGACGAATGGATTGAATTGGCAAACAGTCGAAAAATTGGCTGGTGGATCACTTCGTATCTTGAATCGAATATTGGGCTCAATGCCATTGCACAGTGGGCATTCACCAAAAATGTGAGCATGCACCAGGGATTGGGAACCGGCCAGCTTTTCACCAACAATTTCGATTCGCCATTGGAAATCCGTGGAGAACAATTGTGGTTCAGTCCTGAAAAAAAGTTTGCTTTTCCTGAAGATCTGATCAATCGCAATCCCGAAAATTCAATCTAAAAATTGGCACTTCATCCGACACATATCACCTTGGACGGCAAGCACATTGAAGTCGAAACTTTGCTTCGGAAAACATCCGGATCATACGATTGGGAAAAATCCTGGCTCGATTTCTTAGCGGAATGGTACAACGTTCAGGATTTTATTGAAGTGCAAACATCGGGAAGCACCGGAGCGCCAAAAACCATTCGCCTGAACAAGACGTTTGTGGCAGCCAGTGCCCGGCGAACCATTCGCTTTTTTAACTTGAAAGAAAATGATCGTGTACTGCATTGCCTGCCTTCAAACTACATCGCAGGTAAATTAATGATTGTCCGGGCGTTGATCGGAAAACTGGATCTGCATGTAGTCGATCCCTCCACCGATTTTTCCTTTCTTACGCAGGAATCATTCAAATTTGCAGCGATGGTTCCCAACCAAGTCGGGAAATTGTTGGAATTTGTCCGCCAACCGGCAGATTGGAATCCCGACTTTGCCGGGACTCCCTTCGGTCGCTTGGAATTTCTGCTACTGGGCGGCTCTGCCATTCCGCAAAACTTAGTCAAAAAATTACAGGCCATTTCAACCGCTTGCTATTCGAGCTACGCGATGACCGAAACCGCGACCCACATTGCTTTGCGCAAACTGAACGGACCCGGTGCCAGCGAGTTTTACCATTGCCTGGACGACATTGAGGTGGAGCTTTCGAAAGCAGGCTGCCTGCGAATCAAGGTGCCTGGCCTGGAAAAACCGCTTCAAACCAATGATCTGGCTGAACTTCAAGATAAAAAAACCTTTCAAGTCCTTGGCCGCGCCGACAATGTCATTATTTCCGGAGGAATCAAATTTTCGCCTGAACAGTTGGAGAAAAAGCTGGAACCCTACATCAAACAGCCGTTTATGATATCGTGGCTTCCACACGAAATGCTGGGGCAGCAGCTGATTTTGCTTGTTGAAGGAAATCAATCAGCAGAAACAAATCAACAGCTTCAGCATATTTTTCAGCAGCAACTCGACAAGTTCGAGCGTCCCCGGAAGATCAGGTTCATTTCGAAGCTTCCGCGCACGCTCAATGGGAAAATCGACCGCAAATCTGTCAATCCAAGCTAGAATTGGAATACCTTTTGTCAGTAGAAAAGGATTTTAGCGAACATTATAAAAGACGACATCAAAATGAAAATACGTACCCTTTTAATATTGATGATTTTATTATTCGGTTTGGGCAACACTTCTCGAGCTGACAAGATTATACACAATGGCGTCACGTACGAACTGTATGGGTACCCGCTACAATTTAATTCAAGATTTACAGGATGGAAGATCAAACCGATTTTTGGTGAAGATGCAAATGATAAAGTGTTTGCCGCGTTTGATGCAGTGCCATATAACTGTACTTGGATCGTTCAAAATAATCACTTATACCTTCAATCAATTCGTGGCAAAAACGCAGCGGTAGACCTACAAGCTATATTTTCAGAAAATTTTGATAATGGGCTGGTACTTGCCGATTGGATAGACACTATACTTTATGCACCTTATGGAAAAATGCTTTGTAGTTGGGGTGTTTCACTTTTTGAATCCACATTTGAATATGAATTAGCATTTAAAATTTCCAAAGGAGAAGTTCTTTCAGTTGAGAAATGTGACAATACAAAAACTAAACCTTTAAAAGATGACAGGCATTTACAAGTACTCATTCAAAATAATATTAATTGGGAGAATCTGCCAAAATCTGATTCCATAAAAAGGAAGGTTTATGTTCAGGTTCTGTCTGCTGACAGTCTTGGGAAAATTGATAGCGTTAGGATTGTAAAAGGTGTGAATACATCATATGACAGAGAAGCAATTAGAGTTGTGAAATCAATTCCAGATTGGCCCGTTATTTATCGACATGGGAAAGTATTCAGTTTGTGGACACATCCGATTAATTTTGGCAAAAGAGATAAAAATTAGACAAGTACGTCCTGCTAACATTTATGTCTGGCTGTGGTTTCAGCGCTAATTTTAGTTTTTTAGCCCGCCCGATTTTTTCGTGTGCGGAGTGGAAACCGCCCTGCAAACCACAGCCAAACATATAATCTTTCCGTTAAAAATCCAACTCAATCGCGTAATTCACGGGCACTGCTTTTCCACGCTGTTTCCCGGGCGACCAATCTTTCATGCCGGCAACAATGGCTGTTCCCGCTTTCGCCGCAACGTCCGTTGTTTTTTTCAATACCTGCACATTCGTTACTTTGCCTGCAGCATTCACTGTAAAACCAATTGTCGCTTCCCCTGTCAATTTCTCACCCTCGAAAAACGAAAGTGCCTTCAACTCGGCCTGTTTCCCTTTCACATACTGCCTCAATCCATAATTGCCATCGGGGTAATGAGGCAATTCTTCCACCACAAAAAATACTTCTTTCTTTTCATCGCTGCTCACCGAAGGTGTGGGAGGTGGTGGTAGAGGTGGCGCAAGCTCTTCGCTAAGATCAATGCCAAACAAGGCTTTTTCCATCACAAATTTGTAGGTTGCCGTATCATCCTGTTCATCGATATTCACTTCGTTTACTTTGGTTTGATAGCCCACAAACGAAGCCACCAAGGCAAATTCGACGCCCGCCGGAACTTCCAGCTGAAATTTACCTTCCTGATCAGCAACTGTTCCGGTGGTGGTTCCTTTAATCACAATTGATGTGCCGGGCAGAGGATCCCCATTTTCGTCAACCACAATGCCCGAAATCGTTTTATTCTGATCTACTTTCATCGCATCAAAGCCATAAATTTTTATTTCCTTATCTGGCGACTGTTCCTTCACCTGATAGTCTGGTCTGGCAAAAGCAAACAGCAGTAAAGCCACGATTGGCACGGCCCACATCAATTTGTACTTCTTAATCTTCGGAGTCTTTCTTTTTGTCATCATTTTTAATCGGTTTGTGTTAAGGGCGAAGTTCAAATTATTTGTCATTCCAATAATCTGCATGCCCATTAACTGGTTTAAGAGAATCGCCTGGTACCGGCCAACGCTATGTCCTTGCTTAAGCACACCCCGATCGGCCAGGTACTCATGGTTTTGTTTAATAGATCGTTCAAAGAACCAAATAAATGGGTTGAACCAAAAGATGACTGTTAACAGTTCTATGAAAAGCAGGTCGAACCAGTGTTTCTCGCGAATGTGCACTTGTTCGTGAGCCAGAATTTCGGGCAGGTCGGCCTGTTTGTGAAATTTCGGATTGATAAAAATTAGGTGGAGAAAAGAAAACGGCAGCCCATACTTGTCATTCTCAACAAGCCGATGTTCTCCACGCGATTGAACACCGTTGCGGAAAACCAAAACGACAAGTGTAAGTGTTTGAATGAGTAGCCGGATTAAAAACAGAAGCGCTCCTGTAAAATACGCAATCAATACGATCTGCGCCCAACCAACAGCCTGGTTTGTGGTTGCGATTTCGGGATTAACCTGCCCATTTTTGAATGTGTCAGCCAAAGCATGAAATAGGTTGCTATCATTGGCCGTTTCAACCAAAACGGTATAGCGAAGCGGAAAAAGCGGGAGGCATACCGCCAAAATCAAGGCTGCTAAAAGATACCACCGATTGGCCGGGTAAAAGGTCTCATGGCGCAAAAATATCCAATAGACCGCATAGAAAAGAATGATTCCCAGCGACGCATGCATCAAAAAAGTAAACAGCGTTTCCATCGTTTAAAGCTTGTTATCCGTTTTATTGAGCTCACTTTCCGTAATTTTCAGCATCTCTTCGAGTTCGTCGATACTGAGGTTGTTTTCTTTGGCAAAAAAAGTAGCCATTTTGGGGAACGATCCATTGAAGTAGTTTTTCAACAAAGATGAGAATTGAAACTTGGTGTAGTCCTTTTTGCTAACCACCGGCGAAAACAGATTCGTATTGCCAATCTTCTTCCGATTGACGAACCCTTTCTTCTCCAATACCGACAGGACGGTGGCAACGGTGGTGTAAGCCGGCTTGGGCTCGTCAAACTGCTCCACCACATCTTTTACCACGGCTTCATTTAGTTTCCATACAAAATGCATCACTTGCTCTTCGGCTTTTGTCAGTTGCATCAGATTCATCAGATTCCTTTTTATATTTTACTACTACAAATATAGTAACACAAAATCAAAAACAAACTATTTTTATAGTAATATTTCTACAAGAATAGTAAATAAAATCACAACAAACTGAATATGTATTAATTAAGTCAAAACACAGTTCGTTTAAGTGAAAGAAGTTCACTGAATAAGCCTACTTCTCTCCACAATAACAGCACCATCCAGGTACTGTAACTAGACGTAATCCATGATTTTTCCGGAGATTTGGAGCAAGGAAATTTCGGCCAATTTGGTTTGAAACTTGACGGAGATCAGGCGTTCTTCGGCATCAAGCAAGCTTTTTTGCACTTCACGCAGTTCCAAACCAGACAATGCACCGAGCCGGTAGCGTTCCAGTGCAATTTCCAGGTTTTCTCGGGCAACTTCCAGGTTTTGCTCTTCCATTTTCACCAGCCGCAGGTTATTTTCGTAGGCATAATACACCGTCAGCAATTCTGCTTTAATGTCCTGCTCCACTTCCTGCAACCGATAGCTCCGGTTTTCAATTTCAATCAGCGCATTCGATTTTTCTCTACGACGATTGTTACCGTCAAAAATATCCATGCCCAAAACGATACCGTAATTAAAGGTTTTGCTCTGCTGGTTGTTGATTGTTAACGCCCCATAGTCGCTAATGGTACCGCTGCCATATCCGCGGTAAGCATAATTGTATCCCGAGGTCAGATTTAAATAAGGATACGAGCGCGACGCGATGATTTTGTAGTCGAGTTCAGAAATCAGCTGATTCTTCCGGGCAATTTGCAGGCTGGTATTCAGTTCCAAAGTCGCTTCGTGCAAATCTTCATATTCCAAATCCGGATTGAATAGAATCGACGTGTCTTCCAACTCAATTTGGGCTGCCAGGTCTTCAAAGGCCATCAGCTTTTTTAGCCGCACTTGCGATTCCAGAATTTGCTCATGCTGACGTGCCAGCCGCGAGCTGTCTTCATTCAGATAAACAATGGACTGTAGCAGTTCCAACTTCGAAGAAGCTCCCAGCAAATAACGTTCTTCATCAATCCGTGCCCTTTCTTTTGACAGCGAAACTGCATACTCCATGTTGTTGAAATAATTCAATTGCTGAATGTAGTAATAGTACTCAGCAACGATTTGGGCTACCAGGTTTTCCATGGCCATTTGGGTATTGATCTCGCCCACCTGGTTCAGTTCATTCAGCTTTTGCCAGGTGGTTTGCACGTTGAATCCACGAAACAAGGTCATATCCAGGTTTATTGCCGCCGACCCGGTGGTGTTGTGAATGCCCGTTGACGTATTTTTTGTGTCGTTGTTCATATTCTGGGTCGTGGAAGTAACATTGCCACCAAACCGATTGGTCGTTGTCACGGTGGGCAGGAAACCCGCATTGCCGCGCGAAAAATTGTTGGCCGAGATTTCCTCCTGGTTACGTGCCACCTTGATGGCGAAATTTTGCTCCAATCCCGTCAGTACACAGCGACTCAAATCGTAAACTTCCTGAGCCTGCAACATTCCGGAAAGAAAAAACAGGAAAAAAGCAGGCAAAAGGCTTTTGGTAATTCGGGTTCTAATTAGTTTTGAGGCTGGTCGCTTCATTGTTTATATTTTTTGATTCACTTGAAATTAACAGGTAGATGCCGGGCACAACATACAGGGTCAGGACGGTAGCAATCGTTAGGCCACCAACAACGGCAACCCCCATTGCGACGCGGCTTTGAGCACCTTCGCCAAAACCCAGGGCCAGTGGTAAAATCCCCAATATGGTTGATAAACTCGTCATGAGAATGGGCCGGAAACGTGCTGCCGAGGCAAACTTAATGGCGTCGAGCTTGTTCATGCCGGCTTCTTTGCGTTGGTTGGCAAATTCCACAATCAGGATGCCGTTTTTCGACACCAGCCCGATCAGCATGATAATCCCAATTTGGCTGAAGATATTCATGGTGATGCCAAAATACCACATGAATAACAACGCGCCGGTTAGCGCCAAAGGAACGGTCATCATCACAATGATCGGATCTTTGAAACTTTCGAACTGGGCCGAAAGCACGAGGAAAATTAAAACGATGGCCAGCAAAAAGGCAAACATCAAACTCGACGAGCTTTCCATGAAATCTTTCGAGTCGCCGTCGAGTGCGGTACGAAACGTATCGTCGAGCACCCGGTCGGCAATGTTATCCATTTCCTCAATGCCCTGGCTAATGGTTCTTCCATCAGCCAAACTCGACGAAATCGTCGCCGATACAAACCGGTTGTAACGGTAGAGCTGTGGCGGTGCCGTAGCTTCTTTAAGGCTAACGAAATTATCCAGCTGCACCATGTGCCCTTTGTCATTTCGAACATACAGCGATTTCAGATCCAAGGGTTTGTTCCGGTCCTGCCGGTCAAGTTCGCCCAAAATCTGGTACTGCTTGCCATTCATAATAAAATATCCAAAACGCTGTCCGCTAAGCGCCAGTTGCAAGGTTTGCCCAATATTTTGTGTTGAAACGCCCAACAGGTTGGCTTTGTCGCGGTTAATTTCGATTTGCAACTCCGGCTTTGTAAACTTCAGGTTGACATCGGCCATTACAAATGTCGGATTGTCTTGCACTTCGGCCATAAATTCCGGCAAAACCTCGCGCAATTTATCGATGGTTGGCGCCTGAAGCACATATTGAATGGGCTGCCGGGCGCGCCTTCCGCCAAAGGTCGATTGCTGAATGACATTGGCACGGGCCTTGGTTTTCTTCCTGAGCTCGCCGGTCAGCTCGCTGGCTATCTCTTGCTGCGAACGTTCGCGCTCTGACGGGTGATTGAGTACCACCCGAACAAAAGCCCAACTTCCGCGCACCAAAGTGGTCACCTTCTCCCGCTCCGGAATCACATCTTCAACCAATTTCGCAATATCCTCTACATATTCGTAGTTAAACTCATAAGTAGCACCTTCGGGCGACGAGACATTCACGTTCATTTGTGAGCGGTCTTCCAAAGGAGCCATCTCCGCAGGAATCACTTTCCAAAAAATAAAAATAAGGACGAAGGACAAAACCAGAATGCCAAGCGAAATCCATTTCCGACTGATAAAATTTTCGAGTGAACGCCGGTAAGCCTCGTTCAGCCTGACAAAAAACTTCTCGGTGTAATTATAGGCCTTACTTCGTTTGTGTCTTGTTTTTAGCAATTTGGTTGAAAGCATTGGGGTGAACGTGAGGGCGACGAACGATGAAATAGCTACAGCGCCAGCAATCACAATGCTGAACTCCCTGAAAAGTCGTCCGGTCATCCCTTCCAAAAATACGATGGGAAAGAACACCGCCACCAAGGTGATGGTGGTTGCGATGATGGCAAAGAAAATTTCATTGGCACCCTCCAGCCCCGCTTGCCGCGGACTCATGCCTTTTTCAATTTTTACATAGATGTTTTCCATCATCACAATGGCATCGTCAACCACCAAACCAATGGACAGCACAATGGCCAACAGCGTCAGTACATTGATGGTAAAGCCCGCCAGGTACATGATGAAAAAAGAGCCGATCAACGAGACGGGAATCACCAGGATGGGGATAATGGTGGTTCGCCAGTCGCGCAAAAAGGTAAAAATGATAATGACCACCAGAAAAAAAGCGACGTAAATGGTTGTTTTCACCTCATCAATCGATGACCGGATGTATTGGGTGTTGTCAAAACCAATGTCAACCTCGACATCGTCGGGTAAATCTTTCTTCATGAATTCCAGCCGCTCGTAAACGGCATCCACAATGTCAATGTGGTTGGCACCCGGCTGCGGAATGATTACGGTGGCCACCATCGGAATCCCGTTCATTTTCATGATTCCGCGCAGGTCTTCGGGCCCCAATTCGGCCCGACCAATATCCCGAACCCGGATCAGCTGATCACCGGACTGTTTCAAAATCAAACTATTAAATTCCTCCGGTGTCGTCATCAGCCCAAGTGTTCGGATGGTCAGCTCAGTGGTATTTCCCTCAATGCTACCTGCCGGAAGTTCGACATTCTCACGCAAAATGGCATTCCGAACATCGAGTGGAGTCATCTGATAGCCAGCAAGTTTAGCCGGATCGAGCCAAATACGCATGGCAAATCTTTTCTCGCCCCAAATTCCAACGGAGCTAACGCCCGAAACAGTTTGCAACTGTTCTTTAAATGTCAGCTCCGCAATTTCGGAAAGCTCCAGCAAAGACCGCTTGGGGCTTTTTACGGCAATCATCAAAATGGGACTGGCATCGGCATCGGCCTTCGAAACGGTCGGCGGATCGCAGTCGCGCGGAAGGTACCGCTGAGCTTGCGACACTTTATCGCGTACGTCGTTAGCGGCGGTTTCCAGATCAACCGACAATTCAAACTCGACTGAAATCCGGCTGCTTCCCTGGCTACTGCTACTGGTCAGGGTCCGAATCCCGGGAATTCCGTTGATCGATTGCTCCAAGGGTTCTGTAATCTGGGTTTCAATCACATCGGAGTTCGCGCCAGGATAGGATGTGCTCACCGAAATAATGGGTGGGTCGACGCTGGGAAACTCGCGGATTCCAAGGTAAGTCATTCCAATGGCCCCAAAAAGCAGGATCACCAGTGAAAAAACAGTGGCCAGAACCGGCCGTTTTATGCTGATAGATGAAAGACTCATGTTACTCGTTTAGTAAATGTTGATTGGTCACCAAGGTATCCAACTGAATCGGAAGATCTTCGCGAAGCTGAAGCGTTGCCGTGGTCAGCAGGGTGTCGCCAAAATTCAGGCCTGACTGAATTTGAATATGTGATTCAGTACGCAAACCTGTTTCCACACGCACTTGTTTGGCACGGCCATTTTTCAGAATGAATACTTTTTCTCCTTCCATCTCAGGAATCAAAGCCTGGGTGGGTATGGAAACGGCATTCTCAATTTGCGACAGCCGGGCCCGCACGCTGGCAAAACGGCCGGGTTTCAGTTCTTCGTTAGTGTTGGGATAAAGCGCCCGGGCAACAATGGTGCGCGTATTGACATCCACTTTCGGTTCAATGGCATAAACCTCGGCTTCAAAAGTATCCTGGTAACCGTCAAGCTGGAAAGTAATTGGAAAGCCCGCAACCACTTCTCCGGCATAGCGCTCAGGAATGGAAAACTCGATCTTAAGCGGACTGATTTTCACCAGTTGAACGATTTTGGTTTGGGTCGACGCATAAGCGCCTTCGCTAATCATTCGCAGTCCCACAATGCCGTCGAACGGCGCCCGCAACTCGGTTTCGGCAATCCGCGCCTCAACCAGCTTGATGTCAGCTTCCAGTGTTTCCAGCTCTGTCGCCACCTGGTCGTAGCTTTCGCGGCTGATGGCATCGCGGTCCAACAACTGCCGCTGCCTGTACTCCCGTTCCTCAACCAGTTTGCGTTGTGCTTGCAACTTTTGTAGTTGTGCCTGTAGCGGCAGGTCGTTAATTTTTGCCAGCAATTCGCCTTTCTTCACCCTTCGCCCTTCGCTAAAAAAGATACCAACCACTTTGCCCGAAGTTTCAAAGGCCAAATCCACTTCCTCGTCCGGCAGTAGGGAGGCTGTGCTGTAAATCATTTCGCTCATTTTTGTCGGAACCAAAACATAACCACTTGCAAACAGCGGCTGTTGTCCGCCACCGCTCATTCCTCTGGGTCCGGGGCCCTCATTCGGGCTGAACAAAGGCTTGATTTTAGGATACATTACAATCCCAACAAGCACAATTATTAATACAATAGAAATTGAGATCCTGATGATCTGTTTTGAATTGTTTGCCATGGCTATAATCGCTAGTACTTTAGGTTAATTTGAGTTGTTTTGACTACAAAAATATCAAAAGGTTAAAGCAGCTGATGACAAATATTAAGGCGAAATATTAAACGTTCGTTAATAAGAATCTAATATCCAATATTCCCCTTTAGCATCTGCGATTCAGCACCTAATAATCAATTGCAGTTCGACCACAACACATGAATTCCTGAACGAACGGCGCAAGTTACTAAGAATTTCTTTTCTTGAACGCCGCGATAAGTCTTTGCGGTCGTTTACCTGGCGGAGCCGAGCAATTCGAGGCTGCTTCCTCTTGACCAATTTTAATCCTAACTTAGCAAAACCTTAACCTCGTTGTAATAGAGTTTTCCCTTCTTTGATGCCACAGTCGTACAATTGAAACAGATGAATGATAAAAACCCAATCGCTATTTCCGTTTATAAATGACTGGCGGAAACATCTGATCTTGTTTTTAAATTGTTTCTGACTTAATCTGAGAATATTTCATAAGTTTACGAAATTGATAAGATCGTATGCACATCTCAATCACCGCATGCGAACACTGGGTTAACCTTTACTTTTTTCAATTTGAGAAATAAGGAATTAAATATGGATCTGACCAAGTCATCCTTCTTGGCAAAAGAAAAAAACTTTCGCGTAGTTTTCATGACCTATTTTGAATCTTTGGAAGTATTTGCTAAAGCATATGTCGCAGATGAAGAGGTTGCCAAGGATATAACACAAGAAGTGTTTGCGAATTTATGGGCAAAAAAAACTTCATTACCTCCACAAATTAACCTGAAATCTTATCTCTACCAAGCCACCAGAAACAACTGCCTGAATTACCTGAAACGATTAAAGATTCGAAGCAAATACGAAAAACGAGCGCGTGACAACTACCAGGATTTACTATTAAACCATGAAGCACTAAGTCAGCTTAACTTCGACGAGTTGTCGTATCAAGAGCTAGTAAATAGCTTATCTGAAGCTATCTCAGAACTTCCGCCCAAATGCAGAGAGGTATTTGAGCTGAGCCGCTTCGATGGAATGAAAAACAAAGAAATTGCCGACCACCTGAATATTTCGATCAAGGCTGTCGAAAGTCACATCTCAAAAGCTTTAAAAACACTGAAGAGCAAACTCAAACCACACTATCCCGCCAGCATGATCTTCTTTATCCTGTCAGAACGGCCCATAGCTAACCATAAAAAAAATCAACTTTTTCAAATTCGGAACTAGGGTAAAAACAGACTTGGTTGTTTTAGAAATAGAACACTCAAATTATGGACAAAGAAAAACTCATTGCTTACGTTAGCGGATCAATCACCAATCATGAAGAAAAAAAAGAAATTTTCGATTGGATTAACGCAAGCCCTGCCAACCGACAAGAGTTCATCGCCTACAAAAACACCTATGCGTTAAGCCGAAAGAGTAGTGGAAAAACAGATACCGAGCTTGAATTTTTTAAATTTCAGTCAAAAACAGGCAATCGCTACGACAAATTCACTCGGCAATTTGTCAAATATGCTGCCATTATACTCATCACTTTTGGAGTAAGCTGGCTTTCAAAAGACCAGCTTCAAAATTGGATGGTGTCTGAAAATCAACAAACTAACAAAATTATTTGCCCGGCCGGTCAAATCTCTGAAGTCATTCTTGCTGACGGCACGAAAATTTGGCTGAACGCTGGCTCTACGCTCTCCTACCCCACACAGTTCAACAAAAATCAACGAACCGTTCATCTAAGCGGAGAAGCATTTTTTGAGGTTAACAAAAGTGGGGAAGTGCCGTTCATTGTCAATACCAAAACACTAAATATCAAAGTACTGGGCACTAGTTTCAATGTTGACGCTTACAATGAAACACCCGTGACCAAAACGACCTTGGTGGAAGGCAAAATAGAACTATTGAATAAACAAGGATCCAGAATTGCTGAAATTAAACCTGGACAGCTGGCCGAACATGACCCGATCAGTCAGAAAATTCTTCTCCATGAGGTTGATACCCGGTTTTACTCCTCATGGAAAGAAGGGAAGATGACATTCTTTAACGAAACGCTTGAAAACATAGCGGTTAAACTGGAGCGCTGGTACAATGTCGAATTCGTCTTTAAGGATGAAGAAATAAAAACAGAACGATTTTCCGGCACATTTCTGAAATACAAACCCTTAGATCAGATTCTGGAAATTATAAAACTATCCTCTCAGGTGAACTCTGAAACAAAAATTAACCCCGAAGGAAAAAATGAAATCATACTTTCGAAATTAAACTAAATACCAATGAAAGCAGCAACCAGAACCTAGCAGAAAAAAGAATCGGTATTAGCTACGAACTAATACCGAAACATTTTTAGTTCCTATGAAACTTCGACCCTTCACAGGAACTACATAACAACCTTTAACAAGGTCATTATTAACAAATAAAGTTCAAATTTATGAAAAAAAGACTTAGGAATGGCATCCGGGCTGGTGGATGCACTAAATTTATTCGAGTAATGAAACTAACATTATTTTTCATGTTGACTGGGTTAATAGCTATTGCATCTTCAACCTATTCCCAAACACAGCGCCTTAATCTGGATATGAAAGGCGCTCAGCTAGTTGATGTTCTGAGTGAAATCGAACAACAAAGCAGTTTCTACTTTTTCTTCAAGAATGAAGAAATAAACAGCGTTAAAAAAGTCGATGCTCAATTCCATGAGGCAACAATTGACAAAATTCTATCCAGCCTCTTGAAAAATACAGGCTTGAAGTATAAAATCGTGGATAAGTATATTGTTATCAGTCCTGACACCAACGGAAGCTTATCGATTCAGCCGGAGGCCAGAACCATTGTTGGCAGAGTTACTGACTCGACCGGAGCTCCATTGCCCGGCGTCACCATCATGATCAAAGGAACCACCAAAGGAACCGTAAGCGATTTCGACGGCAATTACAGTGTTGCCTCGGTTCCCGAAAACGCTGTTTTGGTCTATTCGTTTGTCGGCATGGGAACCCAGGAAATAACCACTAACGGGCAATCGATGATTGACGTAACCATGCTGGAAGATGCCATTGGCATAGAAGAAGTGGTTGCAGTTGGCTATGGCACAATCAAAAAAGTAAACCTGACAGGTGCCATCAACCAGATCAGCTCTGAAGATCTGGAAGATCGCCCCATTACAACCATTTCGTCGGCTATTCAGGGTACCATGCCAAATCTCAACATATCATTTGCTGGTGGAGCTCCCGGGCAAATGGGCAGTTTGAATATCCGTGGCATGACCTCTCTCAACGGCGGTTCACCGCTGGTTTTAATCGATGGAATCCCGGGAACACTGGATCGTCTGACTCCGGAAGAAGTCCAGAACATTACGGTGCTGAAAGATGCGTCTTCGGCAGCCATTTATGGAGCACGAGGAGCGTATGGTGTAATTCTGATCACCACCAAAAGCGGTGAATCTGGGAAAACAAGCATTCGATACAATAACTCGTTCGGCTTTTCAACCCCGACGGTGAGTACTGATTTTATTACTTCGGGCTACGACTGGATGAAACTGAACGACGACGCTTTAGCACACGTCGGCGGCTATTCAGGCTACACCGAAGCGGATTATCAAGAATTGTATGATCGCAGAAATGACAAAACAGAACATCCTGACAGACCGTGGATTACTGTTCAAAATAGAAACGGGAAAGACCAATACGTCTACTACGGCAATTTCGACTGGTGGAACTTCATGTTTACAAAATGGCAACCTTCGCAGAACCACAACATTAATATTAGCCGTGGAACCGATAAGATTCAATTCATGTTGAACGGAAATATGAAGCTTCAGGATGGAATTATGCGTGTGGCTACTGACAAGTATAAATCGTACGCGTTGAGATCGAAAATAAGCGCTGAACTTTATCCCTGGCTGAAAGTATCAAACAACACCAATTTTTATAACTCCAACTACGATTACTATGGGCGTGAAGGCGGTGGAAACTCCAACTTCATACACATTAATGTGCATGCTTCGCCGGCTTATGCGCCCGTAAACCCAGATGGAACGGCCACCTACGTGTCGGGCCTGAATCGTTATGACATTGGTGATGGAATTTTTGCCATGTTACAAAGCCGAAATACCAAAGGTGCCAAACAAAAATATGAGCTGACAACAACGTCGGAAGCAACTTTTATTCCTTTGAAAGATTTGAATATTGTTGCCAACTATTCGTACAGCCTGTACACCGATCCAACCTATTACCGTCAGGTTCCAGCCACTTATTCGCTGTATCCGGGAGAAGTGGAAATTGCCACAAAATACAGTATTGACCGATTGAGCGAATCACAGCAGTTTAATCAGGTACACGTGATGAACGTTTACGCCAACTATAGCAAAATTATCGCTAACAACCACTCCATCAAAGGAGTAGCTGGATTCAACCAAGAACTACATCAGGCAAAAAAGATCAGTGCAGGCCGTTACGACCTTTTGTCACCCACACTGAATGATTTAAATCTGGCTACCGGCGATCCCTATGTTGGTGGGGGTTCCAGTGCGTATGCATTGCGAGGTATTTTCTACCGTGTAAATTATGACTATAAAGGAAAATACTTACTGGAAACCAATGGGCGGTACGATGGAACGTCGCGTTTCCCCAAAGGCGACCGATACGGATTTTTTCCTTCGGTGTCTGCCGGATGGCGAGTTAGCGAAGAAGGATTTTTCTCTCCAATAAAAAATACCGTTGACAACCTGAAACTGCGCGCATCATATGGCAGTTTGGGAAACCAGGCGGTGAGCGCACCTTACCCCTATATCTCAACGCTTAATCCCGGATCCATGTCGTATATTTTTGATGGCGATCAGGCACGCTACATGAACAGTCCTTCGCCCGTTGCAGGAAATTTAACCTGGGAGAAAGTAACTTCGTTCAACGTTGGGCTTGATGTCAGCTTGCTTGATAACCGACTCAATACCAGCTTCGACCGCTATACCCGAAATACCTCCGGGATGTTAAGCGCCGGCGAAAAACTGCCCAATGTATTTGGGGCAAGCCAACCGCTTGAAAACATAGCAAGCTTAAAAACCGAAGGATTTGAACTTTCCGTAGAATGGAGAAATCGATTCAATCTGGCCAACAAACCATTTCGCTACTCCACGCGGTTCATTCTTAGCGATAACTACGCCCACATTACCAAGATTAACAACCCAACAAAGCTGACCTATTCAAACTACGAAGGGAAGCGAATAGGCGAAATTTGGGGGTATGTGACTGATGGATTCTTTTTAACTGATGCCGAGGCAAAAACCTATCCCGTAAACCAGGAATGGTTGAACAGGATTCGCAATGAATACAACATCCCGCTGCGTGCAGGCGATTTACGTTGGGTTGACTTAAACGGAGACGACATCATCGACTCCGGAGAGAATACTGTTGACAACCCGGGTGATCAAAGAGTAATTGGAAACACAACACCTCGATATGCCTACGGAATGAGTGCCACTGCAAACTGGAATAATATTGATTTCTCAATTTTCTTCCAGGGAATAGGCCAACGAGACTGGTATCCGGGTAACAATGCCGACCGATTCTGGGGTCCTTACTCCAGGCCTTATTTTTCCTTTTTACCCAAAGATTTTGAGTCACTCATTTGGAGCCCAGACAACCCGAATGCCTATTTCCCAAATCTTCTAGCCTACACAGCGCTTAACGCAAACAACGAACTGAGAGCCACCAACAATCGGTACCTACAAGATTTGGCTTACTTGCGATTAAAAAGCCTGACCATCGGCTACAGCTTGCCAAACTCATTGATCAATCGATTCAAAATTAAGAAGTTCAGGATTTTTGCTACCGGTGAAAACCTGTTGACCTGGACCAAACTGGACTCCGATTATATTGATCCGGAACAAGCAATGGCCAACGGAGATGCGCGCGTATATCCATTCAGCACAACTTATTCATTTGGATTTGACATTACATTCTAACGATAAATATTTGACCTATGAAAAATATTAATATAATCCTGCTTATTCTTGCTACTGTGCTTATCTGCAGTTGCAACGATGATTTTCTGGAGCGATTTCCCACCGACGAACTTTCTCCTCAGACAGCCTTTTCATCAGAAAATGATCTAAAAACGTACACCAACAGCTATTATTCGCTGTTTCAGGGAGGATCTGGAATTTATGGAGAAGCGGCCGACAACATTGTTAAAAGTTCGATTGGACGAGAAATCATGGGAACACGTTTGGTTCCTACCACCGATTCGAAATGGGGATGGAGCGGATTACGCAACATCAATTTTTTCCTGAATAATGAAAACGTGATCAATTTTCACGATCCTTCCGTAAGAGATCATTACGTTGGCTTATCACGATTCTTTCGCGCATTTTTCTACTTCGAAAAAGTACGTTACTACGGCGATGTCCCTTGGTACAGCACCGTTATTCAATCAAATGATGAGGAGCTGTTGAAAAAAGCGCGTGACCCACGAAGCCTGGTCATGGATTCGGTCTTAGCTGACATTGACTTTGCCATTGCCAACCTCGACGAAACAAAAAGCGTTGAGCGAGTAACCAAATGGACCGCTTTGGCGCTTAAGTCGCGGATTTGTCTTTACGAAGGAACTTTCAGAAAATACCATCCTGAATTTGGAGTTGCTGGTTCAGAGAAATTTCTGGCCGAAGCTGCCGAAGCTGCACTTGAATTGATGAATAATGGGCAATACACAATTTACAACAAAACTTCCGGCCCCTCCGGGAAACCTTATCAAGATGTTTTCGGACACCTCAAGGCAGACGATGTGAGTGAGGAAATTATTCTGACTCGTCGCTATGACGCTGACTTATCTTTAAAACACGGCGTTCAGTTCTATCTGACCTCACGCACCCAAGGAAAACCTGGCTTGGAGAAAAAACTGGTCAACAGCTACCTAATGAGCGACGGAAGTCGATTTACAGATATTGCTGGTTACGATACTTTGCAATTTTTTGATGAAATCCAGAACCGGGATCCTCGCTTGGCGCAAACCATTGTTACACCGGGATTTAAAAGACTTGGCTCTGATCAGTTGGTGTCA
Organism: Sunxiuqinia dokdonensis; assembly: GCF_001270965.1. Classification (GTDB taxonomy): domain Bacteria; phylum Bacteroidota; class Bacteroidia; order Bacteroidales; family Prolixibacteraceae; genus Sunxiuqinia; species Sunxiuqinia dokdonensis. Next base: position 56,289 of record NZ_LGIA01000149.1, read on the forward strand.
CCAAACTATGAGAACACGACAACCGGATACCAGCCCATTAAATACCTCAACGATCCCAGTATGGATCTTAGTGGTCAGTCAGCTCAAGATCTCCCGCTATTTCGATATGCCGAAGTGTTACTCAATTATGCTGAAGCAAAAGCGGAACTAGGCAGCCTTACCCAAGCCGATTTAGACATGTCAATCAATCAATTAAGAGATCGCGTAAGTATGCCCCACTTGGTTCTGGCCGATGCCAATGCAAATCCAGATCCCTATCAGGCCGACCTATATAAAAACCTGACAGGAGCCAATCAAGGTGTCATCCTTGAAATCAGGCGCGAAAGACGCATTGAATTAGTCATGGAGCTGGATTTTCGTTGGGATGATATTATGCGCTGGAAAGAGGGGCACCTAATTGCAACACCTTTCGAAGGTGTCTATTTCCCGGGTGTTGGCGAATACGACGTAGATAATGATGGTAAAGTTGATGTTGAAATTTATTCGGGAGAAAAACCTCCATCAACTGGCGCTTATCTCATTCCGGTATCTGACTTATCTGGTGAAAACAAGGGTAACTTGCTTCCCAACAAAGGCGTGAACAAAGTTTTCGACGAGTCGAAAGACTATTTATGGCCTCTTCCAATCGAGGACCTAACCTTAAACCCAAATCTGACACAAAACCCCGGCTGGGGGCAACCCTAGTCTAAATCAAAACACCATGCGAAGTCTGCTGACAAATATTCTGATCATTTTCCTTTTCATCTCGTGTAACGAATCGCCTTCAATACCTGATAGCGCCGAAGACAGGACCCAGGAAGATGAAAATACATACGGATTGGACAACGATAGTAAATCCAAACTTTCCGAAATCAAAGTGATGACTTACAACATTCATGCTGGAAATCCCCCGTCGAAACCGGGAATATGCGACCTGAATGCTGTTGCCGAAGCGATTGTTCAAGCCAATCCCGACATCGTTTTGCTTCAGGAAGTAGACAAAAATACCGGAAGAAATGACTTCCGTGGTGACCAAAGTAAAGAACTGGGTAAACTAACTCAAATGAACTACCAGTTCTTTTCTGCCAGAATCTATTTAAGTGGCTACTATGGTGTCGCTATCTTGAGTAAGTATCCCTTGCTCAATGCAAAAAAACACCTATTGGCTAAAGAACCTGCACTGGAACAAAGAGTATTGGGAACAGCAATAGTCGATTTGCCTGGTATTGATTCGATTATGGTCGCTTGCACGCATCTTCAACACAACGATGCGAACAACCGACTTAATCAAATCCAAGATGTTGTTCAACTCCTCTCACCATCGCAAGTTCCGGTTATCATCGGAGGCGACTTCAATGAACAACCAAGTGCTGATCAGTTTTTCTCGGTTTTCGACGAGAATTTTACTCGTTCCTGTATAGGCAACGACTGCCCGAAAACTTTCAGCACAACCAATCCATACGCAACAATTGATTACCTGGCCTTCAAACCGGAGGCTGCTTTTGAAACGACCAGACATGAAATATGGTACGAAAACTACGCTTCGGATCATTTTCCTGTGATGGCAACTTTTAAAATTAAAAGATAATACAACTTAATTTGATAATTTATGAAAACAACTAGTATAATCGCGTTCTTCTTTGCACTAAGCCTTGGATTTACCAGCTGCGAAGATGACGACATGCGTCCGGCAAATGGACCTGACATACAGATTTCAGACGAAAACCTGTCTTTTGATGGGCTAAATGTCGGCGAAACCATCACCATTCCCGTTCAAGTAAATTCCGACAATGGCGTAAAACGAATTTCTTACTTCTTTGTGATGAGCTCGGACAACGGAACTGAAACCAGCGAAGCCATCCATTTCGACGATTCAGCCACACCGGTATCCATACAAAAGGATCTTCAATTTGAAGCCATTCCAAACATGCTTGAAATGGTCATCGTGGCTTTCGACAGTCGAAATGTCAGTTCTGAAATTCACATCTCCTTCGACAATATTCGCTCGCTGCCACAAATGTCATTTACTGACAATGTTGATTATCGGGAAACTGTTTTTGAGAATAAAATGATTTCGGTAACTGGGACAGTGACTTCGGAACACGACATCGCTGCTTTGAGTTATAAAACCGTGGTGAACGGCGAAAACAGTTCGGAAATGAATATTCCTTTTTCCAATGCCACCAACATTGCTTTCTCTGCAGATGTTAGAGTAATTAAAGGGCTGGAGGCCATCATCATCGAGGCTACCAACATTTACGAGGGAATGGTTGTTGATACCTTCCGAATTGGATCCATCGTTGACGATGCTGTGGCCATTACCATGCAAAACGGAATAACCGAAATCGACAGGTTATATGCTGAAAAGACAAACACATTTAACGGCATGATCGCGTCAGGATCTGACGTAGCCTCTTTCAGCTATGCAATCAAGCAAGATGGTGCCTACGGCGACGAGATTGCTATTCCACTTGGCACTCCGCTCGATGAGTTTGGTTTCTCCATCACTATTGAAGGTGCTGAAAGTATGCAAGCCATCCGATTGAGCGGTGAGAACCTGAATGGCAACACCCTGGTGCTTGAACTGCCAATTGAAAGGGTACTTCTACCGCTGGTTTATAAACAGGACGTTGTTCTTACAACTGAAATCGGTGCCGGTAAGCCAAACTGGTTTGCAGCCTACCTCGAACCTCATGTTTTCGATCAGGAAACAGCACGAACCAACCAAGAAATGATGGATTTTGTGTTTACTGTTCATGGTACCGCCCTTCGTTTTCATTCCGCAGCTGTTTACGAAGCAAGTTCATACCTTCCAACAGTTGCTCCTTACATGGAAGGATTCACTCAGGCCACCTATTCCGTGGTCACCAGTAATCGGAGTAGCGTCACAACGGAATCACTGGCTGCGTTGGAGTACGATGAAGATCTGGAAAAATTTATTCTTGAAAAAATCATGGCTCCTACCTCGGAAGGCGGCGAGAATTACAATGTAGCGGGTACCAACCGCAGAACCAGTGGTAACCTCGAGGCTAACCGGGGCTTGGTTGTCGGATGGGGAAGCTATCAGGATGGTACCGCTCAAAATGAGCAATTTGCTATCATATTTGTAAAAGAAGTAAGCTTGATTGATGGCATCGGACATGTTAAGTTCGACATCAAATATCCGAGCCCTGATTACCGAAGCCAGTACAATCCCGTTTCAATTATACCTTACCCATAATAAAAAGAGCGAGCACCGGAGCATTCATTTTGGATACTCCGATGCTCCTGCTTTTATTGCAAAACAGTCAATTTTTTAATTGCCGTAAGTTGTAGTTCAAATGACCAAATCATTCAATATAAAACAATAACAAACGACATAAACAATGAAAATTCCATACATCTCGCTAGTTTCGGCTGTTATACTTTCCATCGGAATTTCCTCCTGTGGGCAAAATAAAGCGTCTCAGCAATCAGCATCCAACAAAACGGAACCAACAGCTGAAACCATCCGTGTACTGACCTACAACATTCACCACGCCAATCCGCCAGAAAAAGAAGGAACGATTGATTTGAAATCTATTGCAGAAGTAATTCGCGAGTCAAAAGCTGACTTGGTGGCCATACAAGAACTAGATAGCGTCACTGAACGCAGCCAGCGAAATTTTCAACTCAAAAGTCTGGCCGACGAATTGGATATGAACTTTCACTTTTTCAGTGCTATTCCCTTTCAGGGAGGAGCCTACGGTGTGGGTATTCTATCTCGCTTTCCGATAAGTGAACCTCAAAAAATTGCGTTGCCCGAAGCGACAGATAAGAATGCCGAAGACCGCATTTTGGGAATTCTTAAGATCAAGCTGCCAAGCGAAAAAAACATCTATTTTGGCACCACGCATTGGGATGTTTCTCACCAAGAAAACAGAGAGCTGCAGGCAAAGGCGACCAATGAAGCAGTGCGTCAACTTGATGGTCCGATAATTATTGGTGGCGATTTTAATGCAAAGACCGATTCAAAGCCGATGAACTTATTAAGGCAGGTATTTACCGATGCCAGCAAGGAGTTTGCACCAACGATCCCAACCGAAAATCCTAATCGGAGAATTGATCATATTCTATATCACCCGGGCAACCTGTTTAAACTGCAGGATGAAGAAGTGATGATGACGCCACTTTCACAAGTCGCATCAGATCATTTGCCCTTTTGGGTTGATCTGGTTGTCCTCGACTAAAACTAAAAACCGCCAGTTTCTGACTTATCGCAATCAAAAGCTGGCGGTTCCTTTATAAATCAATGAATGTAACAATCAATCACCTGAGCCAACCTCATTCAGAATATGACCTGCTGTCTCTACATTGGGAACAAATGAAAACGTCAGGCTGAGTTTATCCTTCTTTTCCTTCATCCGGCACTTGTCCGGATTTTGCTGTAAATAGTGAAGAACCTTGGTAAAAGTGGCACTTTGGTAAAAAGGCGATTGCTGGTCGGCCACGAAAAAGCAAATCATTTTTTTGTCATTCAGGATGATTCGCTCAATGCCCAATTCGATCGCTGTCCACCGCAGCCGAACCACCTCGAGCAGTTCCTTGCTGGCTTGGGGTAGCTTTCCAAACCGGTCAATCAACTCGAGTTCAAACTGCTGCAAAGCCGCTTCGTCTTCCAGATTGTCGAGTTGGCGGTAAAGCAGCATCCGCTCCGAAATACTTTGAATGTAGGTGTCCGGGAACAACAACTCCATGTCGGTATCAATTTGACAATCGTTGACAAATTGGGTTTGCAGAAATGCTTTTCCAGCGGCTTCCTGCTCTTCCCGAAACAGCTCCTTGTATTCGCCCTGTTTCAGTTCCTGCATGGCTTCATTCAGAATCCGATGATAGGTTTCGTAACCGATATCGGCAATAAAACCACTTTGTTCGGCCCCCAGCAAGTTGCCGGCCCCGCGTATATCCAAATCGCGCATGGCAATGTTGAACCCGCTGCCCAGCTCCGCAAACTCCTCAATGGCACGCAAGCGCTGCCGCGCTTCCGCCGTCAGACTGGCCAATGGTGGCGCTATCAAATAACAAAAGGCCTTTTTGTTCGACCTGCCCACGCGTCCGCGCAGCTGGTGCAAATCACTCAGTCCAAAATTTTGCGCATTGTTGATAATGATGGTATTGGCATTCGGAATATCCAGTCCCGACTCAATAATGGTGGTTGCTATCAACACATCGTGTTCACCATTAATAAAGTCGAGCATGATTTTTTCAAGCTTTGGCCCATCCATCTGTCCGTGACCAACAACAGTCTTCACACCCGGAACGATTCGTTTGATCGCCGCCTCCACTTCATGAATATTCTGCACCCGGTTGTGAATAAAGAAAACCTGTCCGTTTCGGGCAACTTCGTAATTGATGGCCTCACGGATCATATCCTCGTTAAAACCATGCAGCTCAGTAATGATGGGATAGCGATTGGGTGGTGGGGTTTGAATAATCGACAAATCGCGGGCACCCATCAGCGAAAACTGCAAGGTTCGCGGAATGGGTGTGGCCGTCAGCGTCATGGTATCGACATTCACCTTAAACTGCTTCAGTTTTTCCTTCACCGAAACACCAAATTTCTGCTCTTCATCCACAATGAGCAAACCCAAATCTTTAAACTTGACATCCTTGCCAACCAAGCGGTGGGTGCCAATCAGAATATCGATGGTGCCTGCTTCCGCTTCCTTCAGTATCTTTTTCACCTCGCCGGCAGGCCGCAAACGGCTGATGTACTCAATCCGTACCGGAAAATCTTTGAGCCGCTCCGAAAACGTTTTATAGTGCTGAAGCGCCAAGATGGTGGTGGGTACCAAAACAGCCACTTGCTTGCTGTCGGCCACGGCTTTGAAAGCACCGCGGATGGCAATCTCCGTTTTTCCAAAACCGACATCGCCACAAACCAGGCGGTCCATTGGCATTTCGCGCTCCATGTCTTCTTTCACAGCTTGTGTGGCGGTCACCTGGTCGGGTGTATCTTCATAAATAAATGAGGCTTCAAGCTCGGTTTGCAGGTAAGAATCGGGCGAAAAAGCAAAGCCGCGTTCTTTTTTGCGCTCGGCATAAAGCGCAATCAAATCTTTGGCAATATCCTTCACCTTTTTCTTGGTGCGCTCTTTCATCTTCTGCCAGGCACCCGTTCCCAGCTTGTTTATCTTGGGCTCAACGCCCTCTTTGCCTTTGTATTTCGAAATGCGATGCAGCGACTGGATGCTCACAAACAACACGTCACTATCGCGGTAAACCAAGCGAACCGCCTCCTGCATTTTTCCGTTGACCTCGGTTTTCACCAGCCCCGCAAATTTCCCAATCCCGTGATCAATATGCACCACATAATCACCCTGGTGCAACTTGTTTAGCTCCTTTAGTGTGATGCTTTCCTTTTGGGGTTTTCGGGTTTTCAGTTGAAAGCGGTGGTAACGCTCAAAAATCTGGTGGTCGGTGTAACAACAAAGCTGAAGCGTATGATCAATAAATCCTTCGTGTAAGGTGAAATTCAAATCCGTAAATTCCACGGCCAGATTTTGATCCTTAAAAATGGCATGCAGCCGCTCAATCTGCTTTTGGTTCGATGATAAAATAAAATTGGTATAACCCTTGGCCGAATTTTCCTGTAGATTTTTTGCCAGCAACTCAAAATTTTTGTTGAAAACCGGTTGGGCCGAAGTGGTAAATTCGAAGCGCTTCTCAGTTTGAAAATAATTGCTGCTTCCTGACTCCAGGCAGGTGAACGGACGCATCGCGTTTAAAAAATCGGCTCCCGAAATCAGTCGATTGAGCATATCTTCAGTCAGTGTCTCATCGCTGACCGCTTGCTGGTAAATGCGGTCAATCATATCGGAAACCAGGGCAACATCCCGAATATAAATACTGCTTTGGGGAGATAGAAAATTCAGAAAATTGTCGCGCGCCTCCTCTGCCAGGCCTTCCTGAATGTTAGGGATAATGACAACCTTTTCGAGCTGAACTTTCGAGATCTGTGTTTCGATATCGAAACTACGAATGCTGTCGACCACATCGCCAAAAAAGTCGAGCCGGTAAGGGTCTTCATGCGAAAAAGAATAAATATCGACCAGGCTTCCGCGAATGGAATATTGTCCCGGTTCCACCACAAAGTCAACCCGCTCAAAACCGTATTCAAACAACACGTCATTCAAAAACTGAATCGACAACTTGTCGTTTTTATGCACCGGAAAGCTGTTCGACTCCAGCCCCTGGCCCGAAATGACCTTTTCAACCAAGGCTTCGGGGTAGGTAACAATGCTGATCTGCTTGTTTTCATGAAGCTGATTCAACACTTCGGTCCGAAGAATGATGTTTTCCTGTTCAACCGCGTCGAACTGGCCAGCCCTTTTGTACGATCCCGGAAAAAAAAACATGGACGAAGCGGTTTTCAGGTTCACCAAATCATCATAAAAGTAGGCCGCTTCTTCCTTGTCGTTTAAAACAAATACCAGCGGCTGATTATGCTTTTCAGCCAATAGAGAAGCCAACACCGTTTGAGACGAACCAACAAGCCCCGAAAGGTGAATCTTTTCACCCGGGGTATTCATGTCTTTAAGCAAGGGTTGAATAACCGCTTGCTTTTCAAATACCTTTTTAAAATTTTGCAATTCCAAACTTCTGAAAAATTTCGCGTAAAGATAGGGATTAGTTTGAGTCTAAAGGAAGATTCGGCTGTTTACAAAGCCAAAAAAAAGTCGCAAAACACTTGCGACTTTCTCCAACAAAAAAATCACATGTTTTTTATGCGACGCCTAATTTCGGGTTTGCTCCGTATTGATTCTCTCCATCTGTTCCTTCCTGCACGAGAAACACGATCAGCACAATCGCTCCAATCAGAGGAATGAATGCCAATAGCAACCACCAGCCACTTCGGTTGGTATCGTGTAATCGTCTAACCCCAACAGCCAACCCGGGGATGAGTACTCCCAGGCCGTAGATCACCGAAAGTACACCGGTACCAAAAATACCGAGGTCAATTAAATTCAACACAACGGCAACAATAAAATTTGCCAAAACAAAATACCAGTACTCACTGCGTCGGGCACGTCCCGAAAATTCTGCGTACTTTTTTAGTACGCTTAGATACCACTCGATCATAAATTAAAGTTTAAGTTTGAAAAAGAATTCAGTATTTGAAACGTTTTATTGAACTTTTGTTTCGTCACCCAAATTACACATATTGAAAGAAAAAGAAAAATAAATTTATATGAAACTAACAATTGGTTTAGCATTGAGTGGCGGCGGAGCCCGGGGCATTGCGCACATTGGCGTTTTGGCAGCGCTGGAGAAATATGGCATTTACCCCGAAATCATTTCAGGAACCAGCATTGGTGCGTTGGTTGGGGTGTTGTATGCTTCAGGCTACCAGCCCGAAGCCATTCTCAAGCTGATTAAAGCCAGTAAACTGCACAAGGTCATCAGCCTGAGTCGCCCCACGCGTGGCCTGCTCGATCTGGCTAAAATTGAAAAACTCCTGCGCAGTCATATTCCCGAAGATGATTTTTCGGCCTTGAAGAAACGGTTCTACTGTGCCGTCACCAATTTAAACACCGGTAAATCGGAACTGATTTCGAGTGGAAAACTGATTGATTACGTGCTGGCTTCCGCATCGATTCCCATTGTTTTTGAACCACGTATTATTGATGGCCAATCCTATGTTGACGGCGGAATACTGAATAACCTGCCAATCGAACCGCTGCTTGACCAAGCATCGGTAATTATCGGAGTACATGTGAACCACAATGAAGAGTTGAAGGAGATTTCAGGCATTAAAGCCATTGCCGAACGCAGCTTCCGACTGGCCATCTCGAAAGATGTGGACGATAAATTTGCCCGCTGCAACCTGGTCATCGACCCGCCCGCCATGCAGCGATTCAGCGTGTTTGACTTTTCGAAAGCCGACGAAATTTATGACATTGGTTTCACGGAAACAGAAAACCGAATCCTGCAATTTTCAAATTTAATTGACCTGGAACAGTTGATTGCAGAAAAGAAAAAACGCCAACAAGAAAAATAATTGTCCGAGCAAAGCCGTATTATAAAAAGGATATGATGAAAATGAACATGAAACGCTTTAACTTTGAGTAAAATAATCTGACCATGAAAAAACTACTATTTATTTTAGCCACGGTACTTGTCGTTTCCTGTCAGCAGAAAAAACTCGACCGGATGCAGGAAGTACAAGATAGTTTGCAGCAAGTAGCAACCACGAAAGATTCGGCCATCACCGATTTTCTTGGCACGATGAATCAAATCCAGGCCAACCTCGATTCGATCAAAAAACTGGAGGAGATCGTCGATATCGAATCGCAAAGCAATTCAGAACCACAATCAACCACTCGCCAAAAAGTTCTTCGCGACATTGCCATGATCAACGAATTGCTTAAGATAAACCGCGAACTGATCGCGTCGCAGCAAAAGAAAATGGATTTCTCTTCGCACAAGATGAAAGAAATGCAGCAAATGCTGAACATGATGAGCACCCAAATGGAAACCAAGGATGCTGAAATTGTGGCGTTACAGGAGGAGCTTCAACGGCTGCAACTCAACATTACCGATTTGAACCAGGATTTGATGGCTGCTCAGGAACGAACCGCGGAGCAAGCCCGCTTGCTGGAAGAAAAAACGACCACCATTGATCAGCAAACTTCGGCCATGAACACAGCCTACTACGTTTTTGGAACCGCCAAAGAGTTGGTTGAAAATGGAATTGTTGAAAAAGAAGGTGGCTTTTTGGGCATCGGGCGTAGCCTGAGATTCCGCAAAGATTTTAACCCCGACCTGTTTACAAAAGTCGATATTCGTACGGTGGACGAAATTAACCTGAACTCGAAAAAAGCCAAGGTGGTCACCACCCATCCGGCCGACAGCTACGAACTGATTGGCGACGAATTGGTTGAAAAGCTGGTGATTACCAATCCTGACCGGTTTTGGGAAACCAACCGATATTTGGTGATTGTGGTGAATTAACACATGGCAAAAGAAACTATTTTCAACTCAGGAAATACCGATTAAACACGAAGCCACAAAGAATAAAAATCTTTGTGGCTTCGTGTTTATTTTTTTGAATAAGGCCTCCTATTCTAAACCAAAAATTCCAAACGTTTTCCCCGCACTTCTGCCTTAATTTGGCCGCGGTCATAGGCCAGTTGTCCATTGACAAAAGTTTTAGACACCTGGTGGCTGAACTCGGTTCCTTCAAACGGTGACCAGCCACACTTATAAAAAATATTCTCCGGGCAAACCGTCCATTTTTTGTTGGGATTGACCAGCACCAAGTCGGCGTAGTAGCCTTCGCGAATGTAGCCGCGCCGGTCGATTCGGAACAGGTCAGCCGGGGCGTGGCACATCTTTTCAACCAACTTTTCAGTGGTCAGCTTTCCTTGCCTGACAAACTCTAGCATGGCCGTCAGCGAGTGCTGGACCAGTGGTCCGCCGGAAGGTGCCTGGAAATAGGAATGTGACTTTTCATCCAGCGTGTGAGGTGCATGATCGGTGGCAATCACATCAATTTTGTCGGCCAGCAAAGCCTCCCAAAGGGCCGCCCTGTCGCCAGCCGACTTCACGGCCGGATTCCACTTGATGCGTGTGCCATAATCGATGTAGTCCTTTTCTTCAAACCAAAGATGATGCACACACACCTCGGCGGTCACCTTTTTGTCTTTTACCGGCCCGGCATCAAAAAGCTCCATTTCTCGGGCTGTTGAAATGTGAAGCACGTGCAGGCGGGTGTCATATTTCCGGGCGAGCGCCACTGCTTTTGACGATGATTTATAGCAAGCCTCGGCGCTCCGAATGCGGGGATGGCGTGAAATGGGAACGATCTCGCCGTACTTCTGACGATAAATCTCGGTATTCTGCCGGATGATTTCTTCATCTTCGCAATGTGTGGCTACCAAAGTGGGCGCCTGCCGGAAAATTTCTGACAAAGTTTCTTCATCATCCACCAGCATATTGCCGGTTGACGAGCCCATGAAAATTTTAATGCCGCATACCCGCGAAGGATCAGTTTTCAGCACTTCATCCAGGTTGTCGTTGGTCGCTCCCATAAAAAACGAATAGTTCACCGCCGACACCTCAGCAGCACGGGCATATTTCTTTTCCAACTCAACTTGCGTGGTAGCCTGCGGTTTGGTATTGGGCATTTCCATGTACGAAGTCACCCCACCAGCCAAGGCTGCCCGCGATTCGGTGGCAATTTCGCCTTTATGGGTCAGGCCGGGCTCCCGAAAATGAACCTGATCGTCAATCACGCCGGGAATAAGCAATTTTCCACTGCCGTCGATTACGGTAGCTTGCTTTAACAGTGATTCTGGAACCACTTCTTCCTTGAAAATTCGTTTGATAAACTCGCCTTCAATCAGCACACTTCCCTGAAACTGAATGCCCTCGTTGATGATGGTGGCATTATGGATGAGCGTTTTCATGATACTTAGGTTTTGGTATTGTCTAATTTGCTACACTAATCAACAGTTGCTCGCGCTTCGTTGCCTTCCTGTTATCAACCCAGTCCTGAACGGATTGTTGCAAGTCTGCGACTTTAAATTACGAAACAAAAACAGAAAAGGCTACATGCACCAAGCCTTTAAACAGGGCCTTCTTAAAACCCTCCGTCCGCCAGTTGCGCCAGGCAAACATGCGGCAAACACTTACGACTGGCTACTGGGAGAATAAGCCGGATATTTTTTAAACCAGCTGCGGATCTTCATTTTCAGAATCCCCCACAGCGCCTCGTTAAAAATACCACCGCTCATTTTTGAGGTACCTTCTTGCCGTTCCGTAAAAATAATGGGCACTTCCACCAGTTTAAACCCGTGTTTCCAGGCTGTAAATTTCATTTCAATCTGAAACCCGTAGCCTTTCAACCGAATATCATCCAGATCAATGGTTTCCAGGACTTTCCGTGCGTAACACTTAAAACCGGCCGTGGTGTCCATGATTTTCATGCGGGTAACCAGCCGCACATAAACCGAAGCGAAATACGACATCAGCACCCGCCCCAACGGCCAATTGATCACGTTGATTCCTGTGATATAGCGCGACCCAATGGCCATGTCGGCACCACCCTCGGTACAAGCCCGATACAGATTTTCAAGGTCCTTGGGCGGATGCGAAAAGTCACAATCCATTTCAAAAATGAAATCGTAGCCACGTTCCAAAGCCCATTTAAAACCGGTCAGGTAAGCCGTTCCCAACCCCAGTTTGCCTTGCCGCTCAATCATGTGCAAGCGCTCGGGGTATTCGGCTTGGAGGCGTTTGACAATTCCCGCCGTTCCGTCGGGCGAGCCATCTTCAATAATCAAAATCTGAAAAGGCGTTTGAAGCGAAAACACCGTGCGGATCATTTCCTCAACATTCTCCTTTTCATTATAGGTTGGTATAATGACCAGGTTATTCATCTATTCCATCAAGATTAGTTGTTGCAGCGAAAATAGCGATTTTAAGCCAGTCTCTGTTCCTATTTTTTCAGAATGGAGAATTTTAACCTTTCAGAACCCCAATTTCAATTCGGGCATTTTCCTTATTTTAGCCGAAAAAAAAAATGACTTACACATTTGTTCCAATTGATTTGTCCGACGCCGTGCACCAACGTGAGTTACTCCGTTTACTGGATATTTACATGCAGGATGAAATGGGCAACGGCGCCCCCATGCCGACAGAACTCGCGCCAGAAATTCTGCAAGGGTTGCAAAATTACCCGGGCTACCTGGGCTTCTTCGCACTGGCCGATGGGCAGTTTGCCGCCCTGGCCAATTGCAACAAGAACTTTTCGACCTTTCAGGCCAAACCCTTGCTCAACATCCACGACTTTGTGGTTCATCCCAACTTTCGAGGCCAAGGTGTCGGCAAATTTCTGCTGGATGCCATTGCCGAATTTGTAAAAGAACAAGGCTTTTGTCGAATCAACCTCGAAGTGCGACACGACAACTTGAACGCCCAAAAGCTCTACCGAAAAGCTGGCTACGACGATTGCTACGAGCGCATGTATTTCTGGGAGAAGTTGCTCTAATCACAAACGCACGAATTTCGACTCCAAATCCAGAACCTCTCTCCGGGATTCGTGGCCCCTCGTTTGCCGGCCGGGTCTTTTATCGGCGAATTTCCTTCAGACAACAAAAAAAACTCCGATGGGCAATGCCCCATTTTAAAAATCGAACCAGCGGGGAGATTCCGAACCCGATTCAGCCATTTCAAGAGCAGAAATTGACACACCAGCCATTTCCCTCTCGGTTTTGTTCAGACCAAGTCCGTACTTTCTCCTAGGTTTCTCCTAGGTTTCTGTTAGCTCAGTAGTAAAAAGCTAGTTTAAACCTAACAGTAACAAAGTAAAAAAAAGGGCGGTGGTTCGAAGCAATAGTGCCCGTAAAATTGGCAAGCTCACCAGCTCCTGATGCCTGTTTTTGAGTGATCGAAAAACAACAACAGTGCGAAATTAACCTATTGATGCTCAACTATATTTTTCGTAATTTGATTAGATAAAAATCATCTGACCATGAAAAACTCAGTTTACGAAGATGCTCTTTGGTATCACCAAAAAGGCCGCCCCGGAAAAATCGAAGTGATTCCGACCAAACCCCACGACACGCAATACGATTTGTCGCTGGCCTACACGCCTGGTGTGGCCCAACCCTGCCACGAGATTGAGCAAAATCCTGAAGACGTTTACAAGTACACCTCCAAAGGCAACTTGGTGGCCGTGGTGTCGAACGGCACCGCTGTTCTGGGCTTGGGCGACATCGGGGCACTGGCCGGCAAACCCGTGATGGAAGGCAAAAGCATGCTCTTCAAAATTTTTGCCGATGTGGATGTATTTGATATTGAAGTGAATGAAAAAGACCCGCAAAAACTGATTGAAGTGGTGAAAGCCATTGCCCCAACCTTTGGCGGCATCAACCTCGAAGACATCAAGGCGCCCGAATGTTTCGAAATTGAAGAAAAGCTGAAAGAAGTACTCAACATTCCTGTTTTTCATGACGATCAGCATGGAACCGCCATTATCTCGGCGGCAGGCTTGCTCAACGCGCTGGAAATGAGCGGAAAAAAGATCGACGAAATCAAGGTGGTCATCAACGGCGCCGGAGCTGCCGCCATCTCCTGCGCCAAATTGTATATCAGTTTGGGCGTAAGAAAGGAGCATGTGGTCATGCTCGATAGCAAAGGCGTGCTCAATAAAAATCGCACCGATCTGAACGCTGCCAAACAGCAGTTTGTCACCTCAAAAAAACTCAACACCCTGAAAGAATCGCTGGCAGGCGCCGATGTTTTTTTAGGCTTGTCGGTTGGCAAAGTGGTGTCGGTTGAGATGATCCAATCGATGGCCAAAGATCCGATTGTTTTTGCGATGGCCAATCCCACGCCCGAAATCAGCTATGAAGAGGCCACCAGCGCCCGAAAAGATGTGATCATGGCCACAGGCCGGAGCGACTATCCCAATCAAATTAACAACGTGCTGGGCTTTCCGTTCATCTTTCGGGGCGCTTTGGATGTACGGGCCCGAACCATCAATGAGGAAATGAAAATTGCCGCTGTCAAGGCACTAGCCGATCTGGCCAAAAAGTATGTGCCGGAACTGGTCACCAAAGCTTACAACATGGAAAATATTGTGTTTGGCCGCGACTACATCATTCCCAAACCACTCGACCCGCGACTGATCACTACGGTTTCGCCAGCTGTAGCCCGCGCCGCCATGGACTCGGGTGTTGCCGGCAAGCCTATCACCGACTGGGAAGCCTACGAGCGGGAACTGGGTGCACGCTTAGGATTGGAGAACAAACTGGTGATGACCATCTGCAACAAAGCCAGAAAAGACCCCAAACGGGTGGTTTTTGGCGATGCCAACAACCTGAGAATGCTGAAAGCAGCACGCTTTGTGGTTGACCAGGGAATTGCCAAACCCATTCTGCTGGGCAGCCGGAAATCCATTGAGCAAATTTTATCTGACAATAAACTCGAACTGTCCGATGTCCCCATCATTGATATCTTCAGGGATATTTCAGACAAGCGACGACACGAACTGGCCCAGGTGCTTTACGAAAAGAGAAAACGCAAAGGCATGAGCTTCGAAGAGGCGCTGGAGAAAATGTACAACAACGACTATTTTGGCTGTATCATGGTCGAAACCGGTGAAGCAGATGCCTTTATCTCGGGCTTTTCGCGAAAATATGCCGACACGATCCGACCGGCCCTGCACGTGATTGGAACCAAGGAAGATTTTAATCACATTGCCGGCATGTACATCCTGCTCACGCAAAAAGGCCCCCTCTTTCTGGCCGATACGACCGTCAATTCCGATCCGGCACCACAAGTCATTGCCGACACCACCGTGCTGGTGGCCAACGAAGTGAGGCGGTTTAAAATTGAACCGCGAATTGCCATCCTGAGTTACTCCAACTTTGGCGCGTTTAAAGGAAAAGGCAGCCCGGTGCGGGCCAGCGAAGCGGTGAAAATCCTGCATCGTGATTATCCCAACTTGCTGGTTGATGGCGAAATGCAAGCCAACTACGCCTTAAACGGGGCCCTGCGAAACCGCAAGTTTCCTTTTACCAAACTAGGTGATCAGGATGCCAACGTATTGATTTGTCCCAACCTGAGCTCAGGCAACATTCTGTACAAAGTGTTGCAGGAACTGGGCACGGCAAAAGCCATTGGCCCCATTTTGCTGGGCATGAAAAAGTCGGTTCACGTGTTGCAAATGGAAAGCTCGGTTCGTGAAATTGTAAACCTGGTGGCCATCGCCGTGGTGGATGCCCAGGAAGCAGATGAAACGACAAACTGATTGGGCAGCTCAGTTCTCAATATTGCCCTGAAGCCGAAAAATAATCTGCTTCAGGGCTTTTTTTGTGTGACATAAATCACCTACTCACGGGCTGAAAAATTCTATCTTGCCCACCCTTAAATCAAATCAATTTTTTCATCATGACCATCCTGATTCTCATTCTGGGATTTCTTTTTGGCGCCGCGCTGCAATACGCCAGCCTCAATCGATATAACGTGATCAGTGGCATGGCCACGCTCGAAAATTTAACCGTTGCCAAAGCCATTGCGATGGCCATCGGGGTCGGTGTCATTTTGATCAATCTTGAAATTGGCCTTGGACTGGCCGCCTACCATGTGAAGCCATTTTTGCTCGGCGGGATCGTGCTGGGCGGATTAATCTTTGGAACAGGCATGGCCATTTTGGGTTATTGCCCTGGCACGCTGGCGATTTCGTTGGGCGAAGGATCGCTCGACGCCTTGACAGGGATCATCGGTGGTTTGCTTGGCGGATTGGTTTACACCTTGATGGTACCTTCCATCGAACCAATTTTAGGGCCCAACATGGGATCCATCTCTTTGTTCTCCCTGGCGGGCCACCAACCCGTCCTCTTTTACGTACTGCTTTTTACTGTGGGAGCCGCCTTTATTGGTGCTGCCTTTGGCGTTCACAAACTGGAGAAGACAACAGACAAAAGATGGATCGTGGCAGGTATTGCCTTGGCGGTGCTGAATGCCATCGTATTTTCAGGAATGACTTTCAACCGGCCAATCGGAGCATCAACCACCTACCCCTACCTGGCCGACCTGTTAACCAGAAGCACGGCCAATGCTTATTTCGAAAAAATACAAGGTTCGGGAAGCTGGGAGTTGATTTTTCTGGCCGGTGCCGTCCTGTCCGGCCTTGTTCTTTCGCTGCTGCGGAAAGATTTCAAACTCACCTTGATTCATGAAAACTGGAAAAAGCACAAAGGCACTTCTGCACCCAAACGAATCATATGGGCATTTGCCGGTGGTTTTGTGATGATTTTTGGAGCCCGCATGGCGGGTGGCTGCACAAGCGGCCATGTGGTTTCGGGCGGCATGCAACTGGCTGTCAGCAGCCTGGTTTTTGCAGTGTTCGTTTTCGCCGGACTGCTGGTAACCGGAAAGCTTTTCTACAAAATGAAAAGGTAAGCGAACCGGATTCAGCCCCTTCGTTTCAAACCAAAAGGTAATAGGCGAACGGAGCCGACTTGCTAATTTCGGCCCAGGCAAAAGGCTGGACCATTTGCTCATGCCCAATATAAAAAGGTTTGCTGAAAACCGGAAAAGCTTGCGCGTTCTTGCGCCCAGCCAACCATTGATGCAAATGTTTGGTCAGTCGCGACGTTTCCTGCTGATATTGGTACCAGCTCTTCAAACGGAGTTCAAAGCCATCCGGCCGCCTTTCGAAATTCAACACAGAAGAGCCAAGCGAATATTTCCACTTGGGATCAGTAAGCGCCACTTGCGACAGCCGGATGCTCCCCTTTTGCTTCTGCCCGGTTTCATCGCGGATCAGGGCCAACAACTGCGGATTGTCACGGATCAGTTCGGCACCGTCAATCCAAAAAGCCGAAC
The DNA here is from genome assembly GCF_001270965.1 of Sunxiuqinia dokdonensis. Lineage (GTDB taxonomy): Bacteria > Bacteroidota > Bacteroidia > Bacteroidales > Prolixibacteraceae > Sunxiuqinia > Sunxiuqinia dokdonensis. Next base: position 73,626 of record NZ_LGIA01000149.1, read on the forward strand.
CATTTCCATTGAAATAATGCCGTAAAAATTGACGCGGCAAAGCGAAACAGCTCACATAGCACATCGCCATCAACTGAATAATCCTGTACCGGAACGAATCTTGCCGAAGCGCCGGCACCAAGTATTTCCATACGAAAAGATCAATTTTTCTTCTCATGCCTTTTCTTTTTTGGTAAGAGGTTCATGCTATAATAGTCCCAATTCAACTGAAGACCGAAGCAAGCAACCACTAAAACAACAGGTGCCGGTTCGTTTTGTTGAGCCTCTCAATTCGTGCGTGGGTTACAATACGATTTCCAACATGGCTGGGCATTGCCGTTAACAAAACCGATACAAAGCTGTTACTTTTACATCAATTCATTTAAAAACCCGAATCATGAGTAAAACCATATTGCTGACTGCTGCTGCCCTGCTTGCCCTGGCCGTCATGTTGGGCGCTTTCGGCGCACACGGACTGAAAGCGAAATTAAGCGATGACCTGATGCAAGTATATAAAACTGGCGTGGAATATCATTTTTATCATGCCTTGGGCTTGCTGCTCATTGGCGTGCTGTCCATCCACATGCCATCATCCCTAATCAGTTGGTCGGCTATTTGCCTGACTGCCGGCATTGTTATTTTCTCCGGAAGTCTTTACGTGCTGTCCGTTACCGGAATCAAATGGCTGGGCGCTATTACACCTTTGGGCGGCCTCAGCTTCATTGCCGGATGGATTCTTCTGTTTGTGGCGATGTGGAAAAAACTGCCAGTTTCCTGAAAATAAATAAGCCATTTATTCACGATTCAAACCTTCCAAAACCAAAAAAAGGATGCCTCACGACATCCTTTTCTGATTTACTAATCTGATCTAACTTGAACTTGTTATGGCGTATCTTTTTAGGCCAAAGTTGCTTGTCCCGGCTCCCAGTCGCATGGAGTGAGCTTCCCGGTTTTCAGGGCTTCCAGCACGCGCAACACTTCCGGCACATTGCGTCCAATGGCCAGGTCGTTCACGCTTACCCAACGGATCACGCCTTCTTCATCAAGAATAAAGGTAGCGCGGTAAGCAATTTTTTCTCCAGCTTCCAAAATTCCAAGGTCTTCAGCCAACGACTTGGACGTATCGGCCAGCATGGGGAATTTAAGTTGGCGAAGTCCCGGGTGGTCATTTCTCCAGGCCAGGTGAACAAACTCTGAGTCGGTGGAAGCACCAATCAGGTTGGCATCTAAATTTTTAAATGATTCGTAATGATCGTTAAATCCGGTGATCTCGGTTGGACACACAAAGGTGAAATCCTTGGGCCACCAAAACATCACACTCCATTTGCCTTTCAAATCTTCGTTGGTGATGGTTTCAAACTCTTTGCCCATTTCGAGTGATACGACCGCTGTCTTTTTAAAATCAGGGAATTTTTGTCCTATTGTTAACATGATTTTTTTGTTTTTAGTTGCTTGTTCAAAAAATTATGCCGCAAATATAGAGGCAGCCAGCGGACCAATCAAATTGATTTTTTTTATTCGGAATAGACAAAAACTATTCGCAAGCCTGTCAAAATCCAATAGTTATCAATCCGCCAGCTGCTAAGCCTTTCAACTGAAAAATGGGAATTCCTCTTTGACCTTTTCATTCCTGAAATAAAATGTTTGGGCAAAAGCCCGAAGAATTATATCTTTAACTGTTTTTTCGGAGCATTTGAGCTTCCAAAGACAAGATTTTTTACCTGAATCAATTTCAAATAATAGACTATGAAAAAGCTTTCAAAAGAATCAAAGCATGTTTCAAGAAGGGCATTTTTGGGCACCGCAGCCACTGCGGCAGCTGGAATTACCATTCTTCCAAGCAATGTTATTGCAGGTCTTGGGCACAAAGCCCCTAGTGATAAACTGAATATCGTTGGTGTCGGTGTCGGCGGTATGGGTTTTGCTAACTTGAAGAACCTGGAATCGGAAAATATCATCGGACTTTGTGATGTTGACTGGCGCTACACAGGTGGCAACGGGGTTTTCGACCGTTTTCCAAAAGCTAAAAAGTACAAAGACTGGCGTAAAATGTATGACGAAATGGGCGACGATTTCGACGCCGTTATGATTGCAACAGCTGACCACACCCACGCCATTACAGCAGCTCATGCCATTACCATGGGCAAACACGTTTATGTACAAAAGCCTTTGACGCACACGGTTTACGAATCGCGCTTGCTAACCAAACTGGCCGACAAGTACAAAGTAGCCACATCGATGGGTAACCAAGGCTCATCGGGTGAAGGCGTTAACCTAACGACCGAATGGATCGCCAACGGCGAAATTGGTGAAATCACCAAAGTAGAAGCATTTACTGACCGTCCGATCTGGCCTCAAGGACTGAACACACCTGAAAACGGACAGTGGGTTCCTGATGGTTTGGATTGGGATTTGTTCGTCGGACCAGCACAAATGCGTCCATACAACGAAATTTATCACCCATGGAACTGGCGTGGCTGGTGGGACTACGGTACAGGTGCTCTTGGCGACATGGCTTGCCACATTTTGCACCCGGTATTTGTTGGTCTTGAATTAGGCTACCCAACCAAAGCGCAGGGTAACTCAACCTTGTTGCTCCAAGACTGTGCTCCAACGGCACAATCGGTGAAACTGACTTTCCCCGAAAGGAAAGCCAAGAAGAAAATGAAAATTAAACTTCCTGAAGTTGAAGTGAATTGGTATGACGGTGGTATTAAACCTATGCTTCCAGACGGATGGCCAGCCGGTAAAAACCCGAATGACTCAGGCGGTGGTGTGATTTTCCACGGAACCAAAGACAAACTGATCTGTGGATGTTACGGTGTGAACCCCTGGTTGTTGTCAGGCCGGGAGCCCAACGCTCCCAAATTCCGTCGTCGTGTAGAAACAAGCCACGAAATGGACTGGGTACGTGCATGTAAGGAATCGCCTGAAAACCGCGTTCCTACTGCATCTGACTTTGCCGAAGCCGGACCATTCAACGAAATGGTTGTGATGGGCGTATTGGCTGTTCGTTTGCAAGGCTTGAACAAAGAGTTGGAATGGGATGGAACAAACATGCAGTTTACCAACCTGAACGACAGCGAGGAAATCAGAACCGTGATCAAAGACGGTTTTGCCATCCACGATGGTCACCCAACCTTCAAGAAAACATGGACTGATCCGGTTCCTGCCAAAGAATTTGCAGCTGAACTGATCAAGCACACCTACCGTGCACCATGGAGCTTGCCTGATATGCCGGCATAAAGAAGCTTCCATTCATCGAATGGATCATGATATCAACGGGGTAAGATTTTTTTCTTACCCCGTTTTATTTTTGAATCATTTCTTACTACATTGCTTCGCGCAGTTTTTAAATGAAACCTGATACCATGACAGCGAAGCAAACAACAATCAGCAGACGCCATTTCTTAGGATCAACCGCCAGTGTAGCCGCCGGGCTAAGCATCCTTCCCAGTTCAGTTATTGCCGGACTGGGGCACAAGGCCCCCAGCGACAAACTCAACATTGCCGGTATTGGCGTGGGCGGTATGGGTTACCGCAACCTGAAAAACATGGAAACGGAAAACATCGTGGCCTTGTGCGATGTGGACTGGAAATATGCCAACCGGAACTCCTTCCGTGAGTGGCCCACGGCTCCGCAGTACAAAGACTACCGGGAAATGTTCGACAAGCAAAACGACATCGACGCGGTCATGATTGCGACCCCCGACCACTCGCACGCGCTGCCTGCTTTGATCGCCATGCGAAAAGGCATTCATGTGTACGTTCAGAAACCGCTAACCCATTCGGTGTACGAAAGCCGGGTGCTCACCGAGACTGCCCGCCGCTATGGCGTGGCCACCCAAATGGGTAACCAAGGCAATTCGAATGAAGGCATCCGCCAGATTTGTGAATGGATCTGGGCCGGAAAAATCGGCGACATCACCCGAGTGGATGCCTGGACCAACCGCCCCATCTGGCCGCAAGGTCTGGAGCGACCCGAAAAGGACATGCGCATTCCCAAAACGCTGGACTGGGATTTATTTATAGGACCGGCAGCCTACCGCCCCTACAACGAAATTTATACCCCTTGGAACTGGCGTGGGTGGTGGGACTTTGGCACCGGTGCCCTGGGCGACATGGCCTGCCATATCCTCGACCCGGTATTTAAAGCGCTCAAGTTGGAATATCCAAGCTCGGTACAGGGAAGTTCGACCCCGGCCAACACCGAATCGTGCCCCAATGCCGAAATGGTGGTTTACGAGTTTCCGGCACGCGACAACCTACCCAAAGTGGCCATGCCACCGGTAACCGTGACCTGGTACGATGGCGGACTGATGCCACCGCGCCCCGACGAGCTGATGGAAGGTGAACCCATGGGCAACGAAAGTGGCGGCTGTATTTTTTATGGCACCAAAGGAAAAATCATGTGCGGCGCCTCCTCGGCTAACCCAACGCTGTTGCCCACCCGCGAAATGGCGCATTTTGAAGAACCGGCCAAAAGCATCCGGCGCATTCCAAACGCGATGGACGGCGGACACGAACAAGACTGGATTAGGGCCTGCAAGGAAACGCCGCAGAACCGGGTGAAACCTTCGTCCGACTTTGATTATTCGGGCCCTCTGAACGAGATGGTGGTGATGGGCGTGCTGGCCGTCAGGCTGCAAAGCCTGCAACGCAAATTACTGTGGGATGGCCCCAACATGCGCTTTACCAACATTGGGCAAAACGACCAGCTGCGGGTGTTGGCCAAAGATTCGTTTGAAGTGGTGAACGGCGATCCGCGTTTCAACAAAGACTTTGTGACCCTGCCCGCCAAACAAATGGCCGACGAATGGATTCGCCACAACTACCGCCAGGGCTGGGAGCAGATTTAAGTAGACGAAGGGGATTTTTCGGCGGTCTGCTTATTATCGTTGTGACTTATCAGCATCCGCCTACTGGATCAGTTGATAATCTTTAATCAAAAGATTAGCCGACAGATTCAGTCGTTTCGCCAATTTTCGAACCATATCCACCGTCAATCTTCGCTTGCGATTCAGGATCTCCGAAACCCTGCTTTTCCCTCCAATTTCGGGAATCAAATCCACCTGTTTAAGATGCAGTTCTTCCATCCTGATTTTAATGGCTTCAATCGGATCGGGAGCTTCAACTGGATAATGTTGGTTTTCGTAATCATCAACCATCAACCCCAGTATTTCAAGTTCATCGCCTTCCATGGTGCCGGGTTTTGCATCAAAAATATCTTCTAACCTTTTCAATGCTGTCCGGTAATCGGTTTCCGTTTTAATCGGTTTTAAATCCATAATCACTAATTATTAAACTGCACTTCGTAATCCCCTTCCTATTCGTCTTTTCACTTTTGCTAGCCCCATAATCGCCCAAAGCAGGAATAATATTGATACAATCATGGTGGAAGTCGCCAGTAAATTGATCCGCTTCAGCATCCGCAGGGCAGCAACATTTTCTTTATTCTCAATTCCGGCCTGCCCCTTGTTTGAGCGAAGCGGTAACAAGGGGTGAGTTGTCCTGAGTTTGTAACTCATCTTCATAACATCATCTGTACATTCACAATTCCTTTTTCGCCGGCATAATCCCTAGCCGAACTGTAGAGATAATCTTCCGCCTTGAAAACAATCAGCGCCCGAACAGGATTTTCATGTGTATAGTTAATCCTCTGCTCAATCAACCTTGTATTATCCAGCAAAATGGCGTGGTTTGTTTCCTGCCAGAACTTATAGGTTTTGATCCGGTTATCAAACTTGCCCGCATACCGGAAACGGTACAACATCCACTCTTTTCGGCTTTCCGGCTCTCTTTCAATCATTTTCAGAATGGCTTTTGCCGTAAACTTTTTTAAATCCCGAACGATATCACTGATTCTGCAATTTTCTTCTGCCCGACATACGAGATGGATATGATTCGACATCAGACACCATGCAAATAGCTCAAGCCCTTTATTTTCTATGCAGTAGTTTAATGAATCAGCCATAACAACTTTGTACTCTTTTCGTGTAAACACATCAATCCAATCTTCAACGGTAAAAGTTAAAAAGTAAATGGCATTTTGATCAGTGACAAAATAGTTATCGGCAGACATTTTTAATTGAAAGATATTAACAAATGTTTTTCAATGCAATACGTCCGTATATCGTCGTTACAAACGACCCACAGCTTCCCCCTCGTCGCCGCTTCGCTAAGACGAGGGGGAGTTTGTCAGATTCCGTTCACGGACAGCGGATCGTCCACGCGGCCCATAAACAAGATGGCGCCGGTGCTTTTTTCCCGAATCAGGAATAAGAACGGGCGGTTGGCAAAGAAACGAACCGGCTCAACAGGCTTAGCATGGCGGGCAGATCCAATTAGGATGACAGATGTTGCGGCAGCCGCCTCGGTTCCTTCTTCATTCACTTCAACAAAGGTTTTTTGCCTGATGCTGGAAACAAACAAATCATCATCGGAGATCTTGTTGAAGCCTCCTGAAAATATCTTCCCTAAACCCGATTTTCTTGTCGGTTCATCGAGCAAGAAATCGTTTTCCAGTTTGAAGCGTGGCAATTTCAACCAGACTTTCTGCCGCTGCGTATGGCTCAAGGCATACTCCCATTTTTCCTGATCCAGATCGTTGATGAGTTGATTGAGATCCTTGCCGTTTGAAGGGAGAACCGCCACCATGCTGAACGCCCGGTTTCCATAATCCAGTTCAACCAGTTGCAAGTGTTCATCGCTGAAATAAGACAGGAACGAAGTCTGCTCCATCATATGCACCTTTTTCTTTTGGCCCTTGGTTTTGGTAAAGGTGTCCGGTTTTGTTTTCTTCTCGTCAAACTTGACGTCTTGCTGCCATTTGCTTTTGAAATAGACGGCATTGACCAAGTACATCATCAGATCGTCGGGCATGGAAGCGCCAACGATTTGCGTGATCCGATTGTTCGTTTGATCGGCCACCCAGTTGTTAATGGTGCCAGCGGCCTTGGGATCATTAAAGTCAAGCGCCTGCACCTCCGCGTCAAAATAGGCTTTGCCGATCTCGACAAAATCTTTTTTAACCGAAAAGCGATCCCGATACCAAATCGAATTGGCTACGGCAAGCTCGGTTGTCGGGTCAACCTTCAACAAAGCCCCGGCTATCTTCTGGTAATATTCATTGATTTCCGCCTCGGAATAATCGGCCAGCCCAAGTGCCTGAATCATATCGTTACGGGTACTGCCCGACGCGCCGTTGTAAAGCATGCCAAGCACCAGATTCAGGCTGAAAGGAGAGAAAAACGCATTGTCGCCCTCCTGCCTGGCCACTTCCCGAAAGAATTGAAAGGCCAAACGGTTGTCGGCCTTCGCTTTCTCTTGCTGTTGGCTGGTCAGCTTAATGGCCTGCGCCGGCTGAAGCCCCTTCGTCAGCTCATCTTCCACCATCACACAGTTGAGCTGCGGGCCCTCAACCGCCATTTCCTGATCCTCAAAACCCAAATACTGAAACCGCAAAGTTGCATTTTCGGGAACGTCGATGGCATACTTCCCATCCATATCCGACACAACGCCGGTGCTTGTGCCTTTAATCATCACGGTAACACCAATCAAGGGCTCGCCCGAGTCGTTGGTTACGATGCCCGAAACAGTACGTGTTTCTGCTGTTTCCTGGGCTTGCAAAGTCATGTTCGCCAGACAAAACACTGCTACGGCGAGAAGGAATACGGTTAATCGACTTTTCATTTTATTGGATTCCATAGGTTATTCTTATTGTTTTCCTTCGCCATTGCACTCACGATGGCATTAATCATCCATTTTTCTCCAAATTCGTCAGTCATTTTCCGGATATAAGAATCCGCCAACGGAAACAAAGACGTCAAGTCATATTTCCATTCGCCATTTTCTTTATTAAAATGCACGGAATAGGGTGATTCAATTTGGTCAAGCAACAGCTTTCCTTGCGCAGAATTTTGATCGACATTCACTTGCCCGATCATCAAACTTCCTTGGTTTTGTTTACCAATCATACCATTATTTATGGCGTAAGTTAACAAGGATTGACCGTCAAATTCCAGAATATCCTCTTTAGGAACCATAACCCTTACTGTCAATACCATGACTCTGTCGAAAATCGGAAGGGATTCGATCGTCAATGAATCAGCATTTTTCGCTAATTCCTGTAAGTCTCCGTAGTAGTCGATTGAATGACTGTCAACAAATTTAATGGCTTCCTCACCATTCTCCGCTAGCAGAAAGTGACGATAACGATCAAAACAGGTTCGTATCAGTTCCTCATCATTCGCTTGTGCATAGATCGAAACCGTTAGGATCAGGAAATAGGTCGTCGTCAGTATTATTTTCATTTATTTTTCTTATTTGTGCCAGATATAAGATATTGCCTGTACTTGTTTTTTATCCCACCACACGACAGGATTTGCGCGGAAGCGGGGCCAGGGAAATTGCAGCTTGTTGGCTTTACTGAGCGGGTGACTCGAAGTCACCCGCTCAGTGGCAGCTTCAAGATTGATCCAGCCGCAGCTAGCTTTAGACATATTCGGACAAGCTAGGTCTAGATGAGCGAGGTATTTCACCAGGATGAATGACAAACCAACAATCATTATTGATACAGAAATCATAAGCCACTAATTGGTTTTTGTTGACTAATAGCGAGAACTTATTGTTTCCACTTTTAACTAAAAAGTAAATTGCTAATAAAGCAAAAAGTATAATAATTATCCATTTCATAGACTTCTAGAATTTAATAAATAGAAAAATCCAAGAAACCAAGAATAATAATAAACACAAATACTGTGTGTTTTTTGTAAATAGAGCACTGATTAGACCACTAATTAACCAGCCTCCCACTAAGCCTGCTAAAACAAAATACCATTTGATAAAGAAGAAAGCAGTGATTGCACTTCCAAAAATTGACAATAATCCAATTATTTTTAAAATGCTACTGTCTGAAGCAAACATTGAACCCATTGGCCACCCTCTTTGGATAGCATAGTTTTTATATGAAATGATTGTTACACCAGAAGTGTAGAGGGTCAAAAAGAAAAAATCTAAATTTGACATAGTCTTTTAGTTTTGTGTTGCTTTATTGATAATTCTTATTAGCAAATCCTTTATTTTTTCCATTTTTTCAGCAAAACCTATACTGAATGAATTCTGAGGGATACTAATTAAATCAAATTTACCAGTGTCTAAAAAATGATGGATTAGACTTTTGGAATATTCGATTTCTGTCAACATTTCCGATTTATTCATTTCGTTCATCATTTCAGTCAATCCCTTCTGCGCAGAAGCTAATAAATCCAAATTTTTATTGTTTTGAAATGCAAGTTCTAAAACCCTAAGTAGTTCTTTTGCTCTTAGTTCATTATTTTCTAAATGTTCTATTTCTTTATTGGTCTGAAATAGTAAGCTTTCAATTCTAATTTTTTCCATATTATCGTGTTTTTTATTATGCCCCATAACGGTCACTTGCAAGTTGTCGTTGCGGATTCCGAAGAGCGTCGGTGTCCGGGAGGACATGACGGTCAAGAAAGGAGCAGAGACAACGCATACTACTGCACCCGCAATGCAATTTGCAATTTATTACCACACGTTTTTTAATTTTTATTCATTTTTATATCGTCAATAACTTCTATTCCTAATAGATTTTTTACACTCAATAGATTTTTAGGGAATTTTTTCTCAATAGCTAAAACTATCCTGCAATTTGGAATCTGGTCATTTACTTTTTGTTCAGCCTCTACTAAAGCTTTGTACTTTACGCACTGAAAAAGTCCCCTTAAAATGTCTTTTTCGTCGGATATTATTGATTTGGCTTCAACTCCAATAATCTCCGATTTATATTCAAATATTACATCAATTGTGTCGGCAGAAGGAAACTGATATTCTGTTTTCCCATTTTGATTTTCTTTTAATCCAAAAATCTGAGGATTCATAGCGAGATAGTTTTTGAATCTCAAATGGTATTCACTTTCTCCACTTTTCTCATACTTTTTTAGGGAATTAACTTCATTTGAAATTTTTGATTTTAATGGTTTAAGTCCAAGTTGCCTTAAAACCCAGTCCCACTTTTGATAAGAGTATATCTCTGATAGTAATTGGTTTACAAGTTCCTTTTTTTGATTTTTACTTAATTTCTCAAAGTTTTTTGCTTCCAAGAACCAACCGATTCCTTCTCCTGGCAAATGATTTGATTTATTAACTACAATACTGTTTATTAAAGGAATTTTTCCCGTTTTATTTAATTCTTCCAAACTTCTTAATGCGTTTCCAATTGCTCCAAGAACAAAATTCAAATTCCGCGGATTTGGCATTTCCATTTCTGCAGCAAGGTCTGAATAGTAAATTGATTCTCTTGCTTTTGCTTGTCTAACCAAGATTGGCAATGCTATTCTTGCTCTTTGGATATACAGTTTGTCTCCTTGTAAGAATTCTGCGTTAGATTTTTGTCCTGTTGGCTCTGTCATGGTTTTTCAAAATGTGTGGTAACTCTGTTGTCTGTGTAACAAAGCTATCTTTCATTTTTCCTTATTTGGCTTGTTAGATGTAAATTCTTTATCTTATCAATTAAGATCATCAAGCGGATTTTTCACGTTTTTCAGGGTCTGTCTTCATTCCAAACAAAGTCAGATGAAGGTGGCTTGGTTAATCTCGAGTTCGTCCAGCTATAGCTATTCGTGCTGTAGCGGGATGCGATCAAAAAAACATCCAGACATTTTTAAAAAAGGTCTGGAGAGAATTTAAAATAGTCTAGACTTTTTTGAAAACATCTGGACTTTTTGAAAAACATCTAGACTTTTTTTGAAAACATCAGGACCTTTTTTAAAATGGCCCTGATGTTTTCCGTGGTTGCCTAATGTCCGTTTTCGCTTATTCTGACAAAATCAGCAGTTTTCATGGCGGTTTTCAGCAGTTTGCCGGGCCGAAAGACGACTTTAGCGCCTTCAATGTGGCTTTCGTTAAACTCTTCTTCGGTCTCGGTTGGCTCACTCTTGGCAATTACGCCCATCGAACCCAAATCTCCCAGATCGACCGTATAGCCGTCGTTGAGGGTTTCGGGTACGATTTGGAGGAATCCTTCAATGACCGAGAGGATATCCATTTCGTTCAGCGAAGAACGTTCTGCAATTTAGTGAGCGATAAACCGATGATTACGCAGCCCTTTCTAATTAATGGAAGCGTAGTACTTGGCTGGTGCTTCCCGATCGGACGGATTTTGCCGTGCGATCACTTTGTAATTAATACTCATTTTAATTATTGTTTAGATTTGATCAGATCAAGTTACGATAATCATTGTTTAGAATCAATTTAAACTAATAAACAGAATCAACATGATGTATTCGGTGTGATTCCCGCTTGGAAGCCAGGTATAATCCGCGTTTCGGAAACTGCAGCAGAAAAAAGTGAGCAGTCGCAAGTATCTGTTTCGTCGGGTATCGGTATTGAGCAATTCGCTGGGAGATTCCGATCCGGCGGCTGACGGACGGAATGACGCTTTAGTCGTTGGCGATGAATGACGCTTTAGTCGTTGGTGATGAATGACGCTTTAGTCGTTGGCAACGAATGACGCGCTATCTGTTGGTTGGTGGTTGAACTCCCTCCCTTTTCAAAGGGAGGGCCGGGGTGGGTCACGAAACAGCAGGCTGAAATCCGCTATGCCAGGAATTGGGCACGGAGCCAGTCGCCGGCAGATTCCGATCCGGCGGCTGACGGACGGAATGACGCTTTAGTCGTTGTCGATGAATGACGCATTAGTCGTTGGCGATGAATGACGCTTTAGCCGTTGGCAACGAATGACGCGCTATCTGTTGGTTGGTGGTTGAACTCCCTCCCTTTTCAAAGGGAGGGCCGGGGTGGGTCATGAAACAGCAGGTTGAAATCCGCCAAGCCAGGAATTGGGCACGGAGCCAGTCGCTGGCAGATTCCGATCCGGCGGCTGACGGACGGAATGACGCGTTAGTCGTTGTCGATGAATGACGCTTTGTTCGTTGGTAGGTGGCCAAACTCCCTCCCTTTTCAAAGGGAGGGCCGGGGTGGGTCACGAAACAGCAGGCTGAAATCCGCCAAGCCAGGAATTGGGCACGGAGCCAGTCGCTGGGAGATTCCGATCCGGCGGCTGACGGACGGAATGACGCTACAAGGCCATGGGGTTTCAATCCTTAGAATCTGTGGTGAATAAAAAAGGAGGCCCGCAGACCTCCTTCATTCAATTACTCACTAACTAAAATGTGAAAACTCAAAATCCACCATCGTCAAAATCCATTTCGCGGGTGCCATCGCCATCATTTCGCTCCATTTTGAAGTTATTGATTTTGTAGCTTAAGGTTAAGGTCAGCACCTGCGATTCGCGTTCGCGCTTATACACGTCGTAAAAGTCAACTCCTGTCGAAGTCCTTTCAAATTTCATGGTTCCAAAAGCATCGCGCAGGCCCAGGGTTGCTGTCAGCTTGTCTTTCAGCAAGTCCTGCCGATAGGCCAGGTTGGTAAAAAAGAAGCTGGAGCTTTCGCCCTGTGCCGAAACCGAAGGCCCGCGGTAATAGCCGGTGAGCTGCAAGCGCGACGAAGGGCTAAACTTCACCGTTGTATTGAGCCGTCCGGTGTAGTTTGTACTTTTCCGGTCGATGGATTCACCCAAAATATCGCCTTCAATCCGGTAGCGATAGATCGAAAAGCTGGCATTAAAGACCAGCCAGTCGTCGATGTTGAGGTTTCCCATGATTTCGGAACCCAACGAATAATCGTTGTTCAGGTTTTCGGTGTTGATATAGAATATTCCATCGTCGCCCAACTCGGTCACCTGGGTAATCAGGTTGTTGGTCACACGGTAAAATCCTTCTAACGAAACAAAAGATTTACCATAACTTTTCATGATGCCCACTTCGTACGAATCGGTATATTCCGGATCCAATTCGGGGTTACCATACCGAATGGTGTAGCGGTTGTAGTAATTTGGGAAGGGATCCAGATCGCGTCCGCCGGGGCGGTCGATTCGCCGGCTGTAACTGGTCATCAGCTGGGTTTTATTCAAAAACTCGTAGGATAAGTGCAAGGTTGGAAACAGGTCGAACCGATTGATTTCGGCTGGTTCGTTGGCTTTTTCATGAGCAATGCTCCGGTTGACGTACTCACCGCGCAGTCCGAGCTGGTAACTGAAACTTCCGAAATTGCTGGCAAAGGTACTGTAACCGGAAAATATATCGCGTTTGAAATGCTGCGAGCTTGAAAAATCGGGATTGTCAATGTATTGATTGTTCTCATTGTCCCAGTCATTAAACGAGTAGTTTTCAAACTCGCGGTCAATCCGGCTTTGAAAACCAGCCTCGAAGCGGCCTTCTTCGCCAACAGGCTTGGTGTAGTCCAACTCAACGCGGTACTCGTCTTCATCTTCTTCCTCAATGGTTCGCACCCGGGTCAGGTAACCACCGGTTCGTTCAAAGTTTGAATTGGCAAAAAATTCATCTTCAAACTCATAATCGTCCCCTTTGCTATTGGAGTAATAAAACAGGGCATCGAGCTTGTGCGTCCCCTCTTCGTTAAACTTCTGCTGAAAATTGAGGTTGGTGTTCACATACGTCCCTTCGCGATTTGAGTTCTCCACTTCCACCGAATAAACATCGGTACTGGCCGGGTCGGTGTATTCGTGCAACATACTTTCACCACCCCCCGTGCGGCCATACTGCCCGTAGGTTCCCGAAACGGTCAGCGTCGCCAGGTCGGTCAAATAAATATCGAGTCCACCTTTAAAGCGATGACCATTCCGCCCAAAATCTCTTGTTCCGTTCGAAAGGAGGTACCTGGTGGTATCCTGAAGATACGTCTCGCGGTACAAATCTCCGGATCCATAATACGTTTCGTCATTGAAATCAGCTCCAAAAAACAAGTTGGTTTTCTTTGTTTTATAGTTCAACGTGAGGTCGGTCCGGTACTTGTCTCCCCGCCCAACCATGGCATTGATAATCCCGTTGAATCCAGAGGTCACATTCTTTTTCAGGACCACGTTGATGATCCCGGCCATTCCGTCGGGGTCGTATTTGGCCGACGGGTTGGTGATGATTTCGATATTTTCGATGACCGCTGCCGGCAACTGACGCAAGGCATCGCTTCCCTCAATCACGCTGGGTTTTCCGTCAATCAACACCGTAAAACTTCCTGAACCGCGCAGGCTCACGTTGCCTTCAATGTCCACCTCAACCGACGGCGTATTCTCCAGCACGTCAACTGCCGTTCCGCCAGCCGCATTGATGTCCTGACTGACATTCACAATTTTCTTGTCGAGTTTATACTCGATGCGCGAACGATCGGCAACCACATTGACCGCCCCAATTTCCTGCGTGGATGGCTCCAGGGCAATGGTTCCCAAATTAAGCTGGCGATTGCTTGAATTGATGCGGATATTGTTGATCCTTGTTTTATTGAATCCAATAAAATTGGCCTCAACATAGTAGGTCCCAAAGTCGATATTCTTGATTACAAATTCTCCTTTACTGTCAGTAATTCCCCCGGAAACCAGGGAAGAATCTTCAGGGTTGAATATGGAAATATTGGCGTATTCCATGCTTTGATTGGTTTCCGAATCAACAATCTGGCCTCGAATAATGGCCTTGGCCTCAGGCGTATTCTCCAACGCCTCTGGTGGCTGGGCCACCGCTGACAGATTCAATATTAAAAAGAGAAAAAGAAGAATCTTTCCAAAATTCATGTTCGTGTGTTTGTGGGTTACATGTTCTACGACAGAAAACCCGCGGGATGGTTTAAAGACTTGCAGGTGTTTTATTGTTAACGTTTGTAAACAAAAAAAACAAGCGATCGGCCGATTCTCACATGCTTAGCAAGCTGTCACTTTATTTTCAAACTGGAAATTCTTTTCGTTACCTTTGCCTTCGACAACTAATTTTTTATCAACTATTTTATATTAAATCAATAACCATGACAAATTTTAATTTGAAAGCAAAAAGCACATTGCTGGCTTTGATTCTCATGACGTTTTTAGCATCGGTATTTGCTGGCAATAAAGCGCCTAAAAAAGAGAAGGAAATTGGTATTCAGCTTTGGTCTGTCCGCGAAGACATGAACAAAGATGCCGCAGGAACCATCGCTAAACTGGGCGAAATTGGCTACGCCTATGTTGAGGCTGCCGGATACAACGACGGCAAATTCTATGGCATGGAACCCACCGAATTTAAAGCCTTGCTGGCCAAGCACGGCATGACCATGAAAGGTTCGCACAGTGGGATGAACCTACCAAAAGAGGGCGAATGGGATCAGGCGATGGAGTGGTGGAAAACCTGTATTGAAGCCCACAAAGCTGCGGGCGCCAAGTGGATTGTAAAACCCTCAATGGGCCGCGAATCATACGAAGACCTGGCTGTACTGAAACAGTATTGCGACTACTACAACACCGTAGGCGAAATGTGCAACAAAGCTGGCATTCGTTTCGGGTACCACAACCATGCGCAAGAGTTTACGACGGAGTTGGAAGGCAATATTTTCTACGACTACCTGGTTCAGAACACCGATCCTAAAAAAGTGATGTTTCAGTTGGACTTGTATTGGATTGCTGAAGGTGGCAAGAATGCCCTGGACTATTTCAAAAAATATCCCGGTCGTTTTGAGTTGTACCATGTGAAAGATGTGGAAGAGCTAGGCGCCAGCGGTAAAATGGATTTTGAACCCGCTTTTAAAATGGCAAAAAAAGCCGGAATGAAAGACTACATTGTTGAAGTGGAACGCTACAACTACGAGCCGCTGGTGAGTGTTGAAAAGAGCTTCGACTTTTTAAATGAGGCCAAGTACACCAAATAAGTACTGCGAATAATTTAGCATCATGTTTCGAGTCTTTAACAATTTGTGATAGACGCGAAACCAAAAACATTAAATAGGTCCGTGACCTTAATTGAACGAAAATAAAAGATTAAAAAGCTCCTGGTTTCTCAGGGGCTTTTTTTGTGGATTGAATTGTCGCCAAGAACAAAATTCCGCCAACAAGTTTGTCCTTCAACTATCCCTTGGCGTCTTTGCGCCTTTGCGGTGAAAAAAATCATATTTCCTTCGCCCCAAATTTTGGATCAATCTTCAGAAAGTTGATAATCACGAAGCCAGGAATCGTACAAATCATCACCCAAACAAAAAAGAGCTGGTAGCCAATTTGCTCCTGAATCCAGCCGCTGATCATGCCCGGCAGCATCATGCCCAAAGCCATAAAGCCGGTGCACAGCGCATAGTGAGCGGTCTTGTGTTTTCCTTCCGACAGGTAAATCATAAACAGCACGTAGGCTGTAAAACCAAAGCCATACCCAAACTGCTCCACCACGACGGCAGCTGTTACAATTCCCAGGTGCTGGGTTTGTACAAAAGCCAGGAAAACATACACCAGGTTGGGCAAGTTCATGGCCAAGACCATGGGCCACAACCAGGTTTTAATGCCATGACGCGAAACTGCGATACCACCCAAAATCCCGCCCAGGGTGAGCGCAATAATGCCAGCAGTTCCGTACACATAGCCGATATTGCTTGTCGTCAAAGCCAGCCCGCCTTCTGAAACTTCGTCGAGTAAAAATGGCGAAGCCAGTTTGACCAGCTGCGCTTCTCCCAAACGAAAAACCAGGATGAAAACCAGTGCCACACCAATCCCTTTTTTCTTGAAAAACGAAGTGAACGTCTCCCAAAATTTGGCCAGGGCTTCTTCCAGCGACTGGTGCTCGTGCTTCACATCGCTTGGCGGATAGGGCAGGATAAATAGATGCCACAAACTAAAGGCGGCAAAAAGTGCGGCAAAGATGAAAAAAGTAATGCTCCACGCCCAGGAGGTACTTTCGGCGATGGTTTCCATGTGCCCGGCCAGAATCACCAGCGGACCCTGCCCGGCCAGCATGGCAAAACGGTAAAAGGTGTTGCGAATTCCGACGAAAAAAGCCTGGTCGTGTTTGCTGAGTCCAAGCATATAAAAGCCATCGGCAGCAATATCGTGTGTGGCCGAGCTAAAAGCCATTAACCAAAAAAAGGCCAGGCTATATTGAAAAAAGTTGTTCATGGGCAGGGTAAATGCCACGCACGCCAACGCCACGCCAACCAACAGCTGCATGCTGATAATCCAAAACCGCTTGGTTCGCAGGTTATCCACAATGGGGCTCCAGATGGGTTTGATCACCCAGGGCAAATACAGCCAACTGGTGTACAGTGCAATGTCGGTATTCGAAATGTCAAGCCGTTTGTACATGATCACCGAAACGGTCATCACCAGCACATAGGGCAGTCCTTCGGTAAAATACAGGGAGGGAATCCAAGCCCAGGCATTGCGTGTGGCAGGTTTTTTCATCTGATCAGGTTTAGTATATTTTCTTCAACTCAGCACCTCTAAAATAGTGCTTTAAAATTTGCTCGTAGCTGTATCCTTTTTCGCCCATCACCGCGGCCCCAATCTGGCAAAGGCCGACGCCGTGGCCCCAGCCCGCTCCGGTCAATTCAAATCGCTGCGGAATTCCGTCCTGCACATCATGATGGTCAACCACAAAGGCCGAACTGTATAAATGTGATTCGGATAAAGTCCGGCGGATTTCCAACTCTTTGCCGATGACCATCGTCTTTTTAACGCCAACGACTCTCAGCTTGATCAGGCGTGCGGAATGTCCACGTTCCACAGGTTCCAGGCGAATGATTTGGCCAAAGTCGATGCCGGATTTCTTCAGGAGCAAGGCTGCAAGTTGCTGCTGGGTGTAACTGACCTTCCAACGATAAAAGTCGGTGGTTGCCTGATCAAAATCCGGCAGCACCTGCGCCAGAACTTGCGCATCGGTAGTATTGCAAAACGCATACGGACTGCTTCGGATCCATTCTTCGGCTTCCTCTTCCCGGCGCAAATCCATGCCGGTGGTTTCGCCATATTCCGAGTCCACCACTTCGGTAAGGTAGCTGTGTTGAACCGGCTCCCAAACGTTCTCAAAATTCTCGGACACGCCTCCGCAACATTTCGAAAAACGGGCATCGCAGGTCTCATCGCCCAGCATTAAAAATTCGCCAAAGGTTTCGTCAATCGCCCGGCTGGCTTTCTCGTTGATAATTTTGGTGATTCCCTGGTAGCGCTGACAATGATCATCGGAACACACATCAAAATGCTGGTGATCTTCGCGATCGTACCAGCGGATCAATTCGCCCTCGATTTGCTGCACGGACGCGTAGCTGGTGGTTCCGGCTTTCAGTTGTTCGCTCTTTTTGATTTGTGCCAGCAGCCAGCTTCGCGAAATCACCGCGTGGGCTTTCAGCAAATCGGGCGAACTGGTGGCGCTCATTTCCGATGAAATCACCGAACGCAAATATTCTTCGAGCAAAACCAAGTTGATGGCCCGCACTTTTTCGCCTTCAACAGTCAGTTTTAAATCGCCGCGAAACCGCTGGTTCTCCTTTTGTTCCCAGTGAAAATCGATGCCGATGGTCACACCCTCGAGCAAAAAAGAATCTGCTGCCGAACTCGCCTGAAAAATAAACTCCTTGCCTTTCATTTGTTGACCGGAGCCGGAGCTAAGCACAATCTCCCCGCCGGAAAGCTCGGCCTGAAAACGCGAGCCGCTCATTTCTTCTTTTAAACTGTAGTGTCCATCCAGTTCAAAAGTGATTACTTTTTCGGCCAAAATGCCGACCTGAATCTCTGGTTGTCTGCTCATCGTTTCATTTTTATTTGGTCTTTCAATTCCTCAAAAACTTCGTCGCCGACAGATACTTGCCTGTAAATGTCCGTTAAATCATCCGGTGTCAGCTTGTCAAAATCTTCCTTTCGCGGAAGAATAACCAGCCCGCCCATTTCCACCGACGCCGGACTGATCAGGATTTGATCACTACCGTTGGCGTAAAACTGCTGCGGCCGCTGTTGCCGGCGTGGGAAAATGACCACGATCCACTGTCCATTTTCGAAGCGCGACACGATATTCATCATGGGTTCGTCTGCCGTTTCAGCTTCATTCAAGAAATTCAGAATCATTTTAAAATGATGAATTAATTCTTGTTCCGAATCAGAAATAAGACAGATCAAGTTGCGCAGGTACTTTCGCCCAAGTGCAGTTATGCTGGTGTGTTCATCCTGAAAAAGCAACTGGCCCCATTTGTTAATCACGTGCCGAATTTCAGAATCAAGGGGCATCTTGTTTTTGCTTCCTGCCTGAAAATGGAAATGGTCGGGTGCCGAAGCCCCACATTTGGGACCGTTATAAAACAGGGTGAAATCGGTCAATTGTTTGCTCAACTGCAACAAATCAGCAAAGTAGGGAGCAATTTCCTGAGCAAGATGCGTATTCAAGGAAATGGTCAGGTGCTCAGTGAAAATGGGAAACGGATTGACCAATACGGTGTACTGCTTGCCAAAAGTAACCCCCTGCTGCTGCGCCGGCCGATTGGCGGCACATAAAAAGCAGGCACGCCGGGCAATGGATTCGGCATCGGTTTTGGCAGCCGACGAACGGATTCGTTCGGGATTGTATTGGGCCACTATTTTGAATCCGTCAAACTCAAATGCTTTTGTCTCCACTTTTTCCAGCCCGAGATAGTTGATTCTGGCGAGCTCCCACACTTGCTTTTGTTGCTGAATTATTTCTCTGACCGATATTTCAAGCTTGCTCTTACTCATCCTCTTTGGTTCTTCTTCATTCTCGCCCTCAGCTCAAACGTCCGCAAGCTATCTTTGTAGGCATTGTGCGCATTCTGTTTCGCCACATCGAGCGAGGCATCCGAATTATCTTCCCAACGCCGGCAGCGATAAACAGCCTGGTAAATCCGCCCGATTTTCCAGGTCCGCGAAATGGCCAAGCCTACCGCATAATCTTCGCCATAGCTGGTATTCGGAATCCGGATCTGGCGAAGGATGGGTGTATAAAAAGCCCGCGGTGCACCCAATCCATTAATGCGAAGCGCATTGTTTGGGCCATTCTCCGGTGTCCATTCCCGGTGGTCAATCAAGCCGGGTGGAACTTCTTCCAGATTGAAATTACACATTTGGTACGAGCCAATGACCATGGCGCATTGCTCTTCATAAAATTTATCGACAATTTGTTGCAGCGTGCTGTCATCAAAATACAAATCGTCACTGTCCAGCTGAACGGCAAACCGCCCGCACTTTTCATGAAACACCGCTTCGTTCCAGCATCCGCCAATTCCCAAATCGGTAGCCTCCGGAATCACATGAACCAGCCGCTTGTCGGAATATGCACGCAGCAATTCGGTTGTTCCATCGGTAGAAAAATTATCTACAACGATCAGGTTGAAGGAAAAATCAGTCTTTTGCGACAGAACGGAATCCACCGCATCCCGAATAGTTTTCATACGGTTACGAACCGGAATCACCACCGACGCTTCCACCGGGAAATCGCCCGAAAAATCAGCCGCCTGAAAATTCGGCTCCAGGAACCCACCAATTTTACGCAGGTGATCCGTGCAGGCCTGCTCCATTTCAATCTGCTTTTCGCGGGCATGCCCACTCACGTAGTCAAATTGTTTTTCGCCCGATTGGCGCGTGTCGGTCTCCGTCATGCTAAACAAGAACTCAGGAACACGCCATAGGTCGCCCATTCGCGAAGCCAGCAAACGCAATGCATAAAAACCGGCATGTTGGTAGTTGGGATATTTTTCAGAAACGAAATTTTCCAGCACCTCCCTGCGGAAAAGCTGAGCCGGCCCAAAATTAAAATCATCACGCAGGCTTCCCATCTGGTAATCAATCACCGGATGGTTGGAACGGACTCCAGCTTTCAATTCAAAATAATCAGCATACAGCATACTTGCCTCACCGCATTCTGCCAGTTGCACCATCCGCTCCAGCGCAAATTGCCCCAGGCCCAAAGCAGTTGACTGCAAAGCCAATAAAACAAACCCGGCTGTGCTCTTTTCGGCCACCATCTCCATGCTTTTTGTGGCATTCGGGTGACTGACAAGCAGTGTTTCGGCTCCCTTCAACTCAACTTGGCTTTGGCAAAATACAAATACGGATTGCACTTGCCTTGAAAGTTTGAGCTGGTTGATGCTATGCTGTGTTTCCTGCTTTCCGTGGAAAGTGATGAAGCAGTCTATTTTTTGATTCATAAGATGGAACTATTTGTTTTGGTATGGATCCGATGGAACTCACACTTGAATCATTTTCTTTTGCGTTAACCAAACATGCTCGTTTCATAAATCAGAGTTTGATTATCACCGGTTCTGAAATTTCGCTTTCGTTGTGAAGCCGATCAAGTGCCGACACCCGAAATTCATAAGCTATTTTATTCGTTCGTTTGGTCAGATTTAGTTTCGTTTCCTTCGTAATCAGACTGATGAACCGGGTGTCATTCGGATCGAAAACTTCACCCACCTTATTCTTGTAAACAATGTAGCGAACAGCTTTATCAAGCTCATTTTCTGTTTTGTCCGGTTTCCATTTTAACACTTTCCCCCACCCTTTTTTTACTTTGCGAGGTGTCGCCGGTGGCTGGTTGTCAATCCATGGCATTTCCGGAACCAATGCAGGATGAGCATATAACTTGGTTTCCAGGGTGTCCTGAAAACCAATAATATCGCGGTAAAAATGCTTGGCGCTGTAAAACGCACTCCCCTTGATCTCGGGGATCTTTCGGGTCAGGCGAACCTGATTTGGCAGCTGGTTACATTGCCGCCATTCCAAAATGCTGGATGCCGGATCACACTTATAAACCGAATGACCAACGTACAAGGCCCGATCGTAAGTATGCTCTTTCCACCAGTGCGATAAGACTTCAAAGTTAGCAGCCGGAAATCCGATGTGCCAATAAAGCTGGGGCACCAAATAATCGAGCCAGCCATTCTCCATCCATTTGATCACATCGGCGTACAGGTGATCGTAATTGGTATTTCCGGCCGAAGTCAAGGAGCCACGCTCATCATCGGCCATGTTGCGCCAAACACCAAAGGGGCTGATTCCAAATTTCACCCACGGCTTAACCGACTTGATCGCCTTACTGAGTTGCTCAATGGTTAAATCAACATTCTCGCGCCGCCAGTCTTCCAGTTGCTCCTCCGCAAAGTTCCGCCGGTATTTTTTAAACGAAAGGGTATCAGGAAAAGCTTCTCCAATAATCGGATAAGGGTAGAAATAGTCATCAAAATGAATGGCATCAATATCATAGCGCCGCAGCACATCGACGACCACATCGGTAATAAACTGGCGTGTTTCAGGCAAACCCGGGTCAAAATAAAGCGAATTGCCATATTTCACGATCCAATCTTCATGCTCAAATGCGACATGTCCGGCAGCCAAAGGTTCGTCATACTTCAATGCCACACGAAACGGATTAAACCAAGCATGAAACTCCATGTTTCGCTTGTGACATTCATCAATCCAGAACTGCAAGGGATCGTAGCCGGGATCCTGCCCGGGCGTGCCTGTCAGATAGCGGGACCACGGCTCTATGTCGGACGGGTAAAATGCATCAGATGCAGGCCGCATCTGGAAAATGACGGCATTCATTCCAATTTGCTGAAGTTTGTTAAGCAACACGTGAGCCTCCTGCTGCTGACTAGCAATACTCAACCCAGGTTTCGAGGGCCAATCAATGTTGGAAACCGTAGCCACCCACGCCGCCCTAAATTCTCGTTTAGGACTTTGCTGCGAAAAGCTGTTCATCGAAAATAAAAGCAATATCAAAACTAGTTTTGAACGCATAAGTCAAAATTTAATTCGATTAGTTTGAGGTATAAAATTAGGGCTATTCTGCTAATTAAAATACTGAAATCGTCATCAATCGGCTGTAGTCTGTCAGCATGCAAGCACAAAACGCTGTTCATGAACAAATTAAACTTCACGAGCCTGGCCAAAATTCGGTTCTCCCTTATTCGTTTCTCTTCGTTTAAACGAATTCGACAGGCTATTTATTCTTCTATTTCTTTGGGGTTCCAGCATTACACATTCAACTGACCATAAAACCAACGGACACCAAAACCCAAACGGCTGACCACTAACTGCTCGGGTTTTAACTGGCTGTTAAAAACTACCATTCTTATTGGATTATTCAATAATATCGTTGCACATCTTTTGTTTTTTTTGATATCTTTGAGCCGAAATCGAAATGTACTTGTTCAGGCTTTTGCTTGTGACAAGTATGTTAGTAGCAAACTGGGAATTCGCTGTCTTTCGGGACAGCACACCACAATTTCCAGCTGCTCATGGTTTATTAGGTTTAGTTGGTTTAGGTTAGTTCCCCGAGAGATCGGGGCGGAAAAGGCAGTCAGAGGACTGCCTTTTTATTTTCCAACGAATTTTGTTAGTCCTTCGATTAGTACAAATAAAAAAGAGTTACAAACAACTGCTTATAACTCTTTCATTTTCAGTGGAGAATATCGGAATCGAACCGATGACCTTTTGACTGCCAGTCAAACGCTCTAGCCAACTGAGCTAATCCCCCATCATTTTTTTTGCACCGCAAATATAATAATATTTTCAAAATACATAACGCGATTTCATTTTGGTTTGATTTTTGTTTTCCCTGGTTTAAAATAACCTCTCATTTCTAAACAATTAAATCAAACGCTATGGAAACAAAAAAAACAAAGAAAGCTGATCTGGAAAACAAACGGCCACTTTTACTCAGCATTGGCCTGGTTATTTCGTTATCATTTACCCTTTTGGCATTCAGCTGGAAAACCCCGATTAAGGAAATGGACGACTTTGGACAGGTTCAATGGGATATTCCGGATGATGTCATCATCCCGCTGACCAAACCAGAGAAAAAAGAGCTTGCGCCCCCGGTTCAAACCGTCACCGAATTTGTGCTTGTTGACAACGAAACCGAAATAGACGATCAGGAACTTGATATTTTCGACACTGAAATGACCGACGAGGGAATTGACGTAAATGCCCTTATAGATAAAAATCGCGAGGAGGAACTTGTTGATGAAACCGTCTACTTCTTTGTTGATGAAATGCCCGAATTCCCCGGAGGCATGGAAGCTCTGCTTCGTTATATCGCCAAGGCGGTTGATTATCCGGTGGTCGCAAAGGAAAATGGCATTCAAGGGAAAGTTTACCTTAACTTTGTGGTTAATACCAATGGACAAGTGAGTGATGCAACCGTTGTTCGAGGCGTTGATCCATCGCTGGACAAGGAAGCGCTGCGAGTCGTGAACAGCATGCCCTTGTGGCGACCAGGAAAACAGGCTGGCAAAGCAGTCCGGGTTGCCTACCACGTTCCTATTAGTTTTGTCCTCCAATAAACAAAACACCAAATTGTCCTGTTAATTATTTAGGAACTGAACTCTTGGTTTTGAAGATTATTTTTTATCTTTAAGCCCTCAATTAAAAAAATTGTTTCTGAAAATAGAATAAACTTCTAAAACTGAATTATGGAACCAAAGAAATCACCAAAAGCCGATCTTGAGAACAAAAGAAATATCTTTGTTCAGATAGGTTTTGTGGTTGCTCTAGGTCTTTGCTTACTTGCTTTTGAATGGACCTCAAAAGTAGATCAGGCTGCATCCTTAGGATCAGTTGCTGAGCAGGAAGTTGAAGACGAGATCATCCCCATTACCCGTCAAGAAGAAGTAAAACCACCACCACCGCCGCCGCCACCAAAGGTTGTTGAGGTGCTGAATATTGTGGACGACGAAACAGAAATCGAAGACGAACTTGAGATTGAAGACACCGATATTGACGAAGAAACAGCAATTGAAGTAGCTCCGGTTATTCAGGAAGAAGAAGAAGCCGACGAAGGTCAGGTGTTCTTTATCGTTGAAGACATGCCGGAATTTCCAGGTGGAGAATTGGCTTTGCGTAAGTTTATTGCCAATTCCATTAAGTATCCGGTAATTGCTCAGGAAAACGGAATTCAGGGCAAAGTTTACGTGAACTTTGTTGTTGATACCGACGGAAGTATTACCAATGCGCGAATTGCCCGCGGGGTTGACAATTCATTGGATAAAGAAGCACTTCGTGTGGTAAACACACTTCCAAAATGGAAACCAGGACAACAAAGGGGAAAACCAGTAAAAGTATCTTACACGGTTCCAATCAACTTTGTTTTACAATAACGATTTTAGATAAACGAAAAATCCTGGCTCCGTTATTTCGGGACCAGGATTTTTTATGGATTAAACTTCAATTTGAATGATAGAGACCGCCAAAATACAGGAAACAGCCGTTTTAGTTGGCTTAATTAACCAAGACCAGGACGAAAGGCAAGCCCGCGAATACCTGGATGAGTTGGAGTTTTTAGCTGAAACGGCAGGCGCACGGGTTGAAAAGCAATTCTTTCAGCGATTGGAGGTCCCCAATTCGGCAACCTTCGTTGGCTCAGGAAAATTGGAGGAGATTAATAATTTCGTCAAGATTCATGAGATCGACACCGTCATTTTTGACGATGAATTGAGCCCGACCCAACTCCGGAATATTGAGCGAACCCTGGAGTGCAAAGTGCTGGACCGAACCAACCTGATTCTGGATATTTTTGCCAAGCGGGCACAAACAGCCCATGCCAAAACGCAGGTCGAACTGGCACAGTACCAATATATGCTGCCACGCCTGACCCGCATGTGGACCCACCTGGAGCGTCAGCGCGGTGGAATTGGCATGCGTGGCCCGGGTGAAACCCAGATTGAAACCGACCGCCGGATTATTCTCGACAAAATAGCCCGCCTGAAAGTTCAGCTTGAAAAAATTGACAAGCAAAAGGCCACCCAACGCAAAAACCGAGGAAAGCTGGTTCGTGTGGCCTTGGTAGGCTACACCAACGTGGGCAAGTCGACCATTATGAACATGCTGGCCAAATCGGAAGTATTTGCCGAGAATAAACTGTTTGCCACCCTGGACACCACCGTGCGCAAAATGGTGATTGGCAACCTGCCGTTTTTGCTGGCCGATACGGTTGGCTTTATTCGCAAGCTGCCCCACGGACTGGTTGAATCGTTTAAATCGACTCTTGACGAGGTGCGCGAAGCCGACATTTTGGTGCATGTGGTTGATATTTCGCATACCGGATTTGAAGAGCAGATTGATACGGTGAATGAAACCCTTTCAGAAATAAAAACCGGTGAGAAACCGACAATCTACGTATTCAATAAAATTGACGCCTTTGAATACATCAAAAAAGACGACGATGATTTAAGTCCAAAAACCAAGGATAATCTCTCGCTCGAAGAATTGAAAAACAGTTGGATGGGTAAAAATAACACGCCATCGCTTTTTATTTCGGCAACCGAAAAGGAAAACATTGAAGAGTTCAAAAAAGTGCTTTATGAGGAAGTGAAGAAAGTACACATCACCCGCTTTCCGTACAACGACTTTTTATACGATATTGACTGGACAAAACCACAGGAATAAGCCTATCCATAAGTTCTCCCTGCAAACAAAAACTTGATGCTTGGCAGTCGAAAGTTCTAGCTTGGGAACACAGATTTCGGTAGAACTGAAAAGTTTTCGGTAGCGTTGATTGTTTTTTGGTAGCGTCGAAAATTTATTGGTACACACTGAAAAAAATTCCGTAGAAATGAGAAATTTCCGGTAGAACTCAGAATTTTACCATCGAACTGAAAATTTCGTGGTAGAACTCAAAATTTTCGTGGCAGAACTCAAAATCTTCCGGTAGAACTCAAAATTTTCTGGTCGAATTCAAAAATGAATCAGAGAAGGTTGTTCAAATCAGTAAAAAAACCCCGGTTGAAATTTCAGCCGGGTTTTTTTATTTTGATCGTAGATCGTTTATTTCACTTCGCCGTTGGCAATTAACCATTCGGCAATTTGGACAGCGTTAAGCGCGGCACCTTTTTTAATTTGATCGCCCACACACCAAAAGGTAATTCCCTTGGGGTTGGTCAGGTCTTTACGCAAACGGCCAACATATACATCGTCTTTGCCCGCAACAAAAAGCGGCATGGGGTATTCTTTGGCTTCAGGTTTGTCAACCACGGTGAGGCCTTTAAAATTATCGAAGGCCTCGCGAACCTGCTGCAGGTTCAGCTCATCTTCCGTTTCCAGCCAAATGGCTTCGGAGTGCGAACGGGCAACCGGCACACGTACACAAGTGGCGCTCACTTCGGCGTCGGTGTGCATAATTTTTTTGGTTTCCCAGTTCATTTTCATCTCCTCTTTGGTGTATCCGTTTTCAAGGAAAACATCGATGTGAGGAATGATATTCATCGACAACTGGTACTGAAACTTCTCGATGGTTGGTTCTTCGCCATTGGCAATCTGCTTGGTTTGCTCTTCCAGTTCGGCAATTCCCTGAGCTCCGGCTCCACTGGCTGCCTGGTAAGTCGCCACCTGAATTTTGGTAATTTTCGACAAGTTTTCAATCGGTTTCAGGGCAACCACCATTTGGATGGTCGAACAGTTTGGATTGGCAATAATATTACGCGGACGATTTTTCGAATCTTCCGGATTCACTTCAGGAACAACCAAGGGCACATCGTCGTCGTAGCGGAATGCGCTGGAGTTATCAATCATTACCGCGCCATATTTTGTAATAGTCGATGCAAACTCCTTGGAAATGGAAGCGCCAGCCGATGTCAAGGCAATATCAATGTCCTTGAAGTCATCGTTGTGTTTCAATTCCTTCACGGTCAGTTTCTTTCCTTTAAAGTCATACACTTTACCGGCACTACGGGCCGACCCAAATAAAACTAACTCATCGAGTGGGAAATTACGCTCGGCCAGAACTTCCAAAAATTCCTGCCCTACAGCACCACTTGCACCAACAACTGCAACTTTCATAATTAAACAAATTTTGTTAATTTCAATTCATCATTTACGTTCGTTCAAACGTCGTATAAAGTCCGCAAAATTAGTAGTTTGCTTTTAAATTTTCACACAATGTGGCGTATAAATACTTTTTTTCTTTTGATGCTTTCAATATTATTAACAAATGAAAGCTGCGGCACGATCATATGGGAGGAAAATTTCAACACGCCCGATCTGGGTGTCTGGGGTGACGAGGATGGGGAAAGCCTGCATATCAATCTGGATCAAGGAGAAAACTGGAGCATCAATTATGATGACTGTAGTTTAACCGCCGAAAATGACTACGTGAAAACTGTTTCCACTTCGGGTGGGCGGTTTGAGGCGCTCGACTGCGATGGCGAGGCCATTTGGTACTCACCTTGGATCAACATCAGTAAATACCTGGATGTCAATTGTGAGCTGACAGCACGCGAAACCGGCAGTGGTGCCAATTCGGCTAATAAATACCTGAAAGCTTATTTCCAACTCGACGACCGAGAGGAAGTTTTATTTGAAGTGAATGGCCTGAACGAAGGCAACTGGGGCGAAGCTGTAGCCAGCCAAATGCTGCTGGAGGGCGATTCCCTGCGTATTGTTGTGCGTTTAAACAGCAGCTATGCCAACGACAAAGTGATTCTGGATGCCGTCAGGCTGTGGTCGGACCAGCCGGAGGTGATTGATCCGAATCAACTGGCCGAAGCTGGCGATCTGCTGATTAACGAAGTATTATTCGATCCGTACCCCGGTGGTGTCGATTTTGTGGAACTGGTGAACCGCTCAGAAAAAGCCATCAGGCTCGACCACTTGCTGCTGGCCAGCCGGAACGATGATGGCTCGTTTAAGAAAGTGGTGCCGCTAAGCAGTCAGGAAAGCTTCATCGAGCCTCAAAGCTATTTGGTGCTGAGCGAAAACCACGAACAAGTGTTGGTGTTTTATGAAAGTCGGTGTCCTGAATGTTTTTTGAATCTGGACGATATGCCTGCCTTTAATAATGACTTGGGCCAGGTTGTTTTGCTCAATGATTCGCTGGAAATTCTGGACGAAATGCATTACACCAACAAAATGCACCACTCCTTATTGGTTGATGAAGAAGGTGTTTCGCTGGAGCGGATTTCGCTGGACGAAGCGGGCACGGAACCTTCCAACTGGGCATCGGCCAGTGCGTCGGTGCGTTTTGCTACGCCGGGCTACGAAAATTCGATGAGCCGGGAAAACTACGAAACAACTGACCAAATCAGCCTGGAGCCGAAATCATTTTCGCCCAACGACGATGGCTACAACGACTACCTGAGCATCAGCTACCAATTTGAAAATCCAAATTACGTTGCCAACCTCAAAATTTTCAACTCACATGGCCAGCCGGTTTGCGAACTTGTGAAAAATGAACCTGCCGGAAGTGAAGGCGAATGGATTTGGACCGGCGAACAAAGTGATGGCAAAAAAAGCCGCCTGGGTCTTTATGTCGTTCTGCTTGAACTTCACGATCAAAATGGAACAGTCAAACAATACAAAAAGGCTTGCAGCATCACCGACCGTCTGGAATAATGCGACCACCATTCCATATAAACCCACAAAAATCAACCAATCATTAAAACCCAATTTTCAATGAATCACAGTCTCAACTCTATTGCGTGGAAGGAAGTCACCCGATCGTCGGCTTTTGGGAAAAGTGTGGCGACCACCATCATGCTTGGCTTTCTGGCCCTCTACTTTGCCATCAATTTTTTGGCGCTCGGCTTCCTGATTCCGAAGATCATTGCTGAAAATTTTCCGGACGCCAATCCGGTGCAAATCTTCAACAGTTACCTGCTGGTGTATTTTGCCTTCGACCTGCTGTTTCGACAAGTCATGCAAAGCTTGCCGACTATCAGCCTGAAGCCCTTGTTGATTCTGAACATCAGGCGAAACCGGATTGCCCGCTACCTGTTGCTACGTTCGCTGTTTCACTTTTTCAATTTTCTCCCCTACTTCCTCTTGGTCCCAATCACCTTTTCGCTGGTTGCGGCAAACTACACAGCGGCAGTCACCTTCGCCTGGTTTGTGGGAATTGTGCTGATGATTTTCGCCAGCCATTTCCTAACCATTTGGCTAAAATGGTGGATGAACAAGCGTGGCTATGGATTTTACATTTTCCTGTGTGTTTTTCTATCACTGTACGGCCTGAATTATTTCAGAATAATTGAGTTAACCGGACTTTTTGGAAGCTACTTTGATTTGATACTGGCCAATCCGATGTGGCTGGTGGTGGCTGTTATCCCGCTAATTGGCACCATTCTATTAAACTACAAATATCTGCTCAGCAACCTTTATCTCAACTTGGTTGAAAAAAAGCAAAAGGACAGCACCATCCGCGACTTTTCGTGGATGAGCCGCTTGGGTGAATATGGCAAATTCATTTCGCTCGAAGTGCGCATGATCTGGCGAAACAAACGGCCGCGAACGTCCTTTCTGATGACCATCCTCTTCCTGTTTTATGGCCTGTTGATTTATAAAGACAGCGGCAACGGCATTCCGGATTTCATGTTTATTCTGGGCGGTTTGCTCATGATCTCCATGTTTTCGATTTCGCTGGGCCAGTTTTTCCCGGCCTGGCACAGCAACTATTTCGCCATGCTGATGACCCAAAATTTCAAAATGAAGCAATTTCTGCAATCGTTCTATTATATGAATGTGGCCTTTTCGTTCGTATATTACTTACTCACTTTGCCCTATATGCTGATTGACACCCGAATTGGTTATTACCATTCGGCCATGTTGCTCTATCACATTGGCGTGAACATGAACCTGATTTTTTTATTCGGAAAAAACAGCAAACGTGCGCTTGACCTAAGCAGCTCGTCTATGTTCAACTACCAGGGAATGGGAGCGGCCCAATGGCTGATCACCTTTCCGCTGCTGCTGGGGCCCATGCTGATTTACCTGCTTTCGAAACAGGTGTTGGGAGCACATGGCGCTTTATTGCTGCTGGGCGGACTCGGCCTGGTTGGCATCATGCTTCAACCACAACTGTTTAAATACTTTACGAAAGCTTATCTGCAACAAAAACACCGTTTAATCAAAGACTATAAAAACTCCTGATCATGATAGAAATTAACAGCCTGATAAAAGCATACAACAAGGAGGTCGTCCTGAACATCCCTGAATTAACAATTCACCAAGGCGAAGTATTTGGCCTGGTGGGCAACAATGGCGCTGGCAAAACCACGCTGTTCAACCTGCTGCTCGACCTGATTGTGCCCAGCAAAGGCTTTGTGGTGAGCAACCAAATTAAAGTGCAGGAATCGGAAGACTGGAAAGCCTTTACCGGCGCTTTTATCGACGAAAGCTTTACGATTGGCTACCTGACTGCCGACGAATATTTAGGTTTCATTGCTGAACTTCGGGAAATGAACCAGGCCGATTTGGATCAGCACTTGAACCGATATACCGATTTTTTCAATGGTGAAATTCGGGGGAAAAAGAAATTCATTCGTGACCTTTCGAAAGGAAACCAGAAAAAAGTAGGCATCGCCGCCGCCATGATGGGCAACCCCGAAGTGGTGATTCTGGATGAACCCTTTGCCAACCTCGATCCGGGTTCACAATTCAAACTGCGCCAACTGATTAAAGATCAAACAGCAGACTTTGGGACCACCTTTCTGATTTCGAGCCACAACCTGGATAACATCACCGATGTTTGCAGCCGGATTGTCATTTTGGAGAAAGGCCAAGTTGTGAAAGACGTTCCAAAAACAGCCACCACCTTGAAAGAGATCGAAGCCTTCTTTACCGGAGTAAAGGAAGAAGTTGGATTTAGTATCGATTAGGCTTAGCCTTATTTTACATTCTGCTAAAAAACAAAAAATCAATGTGCACAATAAAAATTAAAATCGCGGAAATCGCAATCCTGCTGGCAATAATGACTTCAACGTTTCGCGGTAAAGCCTCAGAACAGGAACTTAGCTCGGACTGGAAAATGGCTTCGATGGAGCAAGTGAAAAGTTCTGGTGAAGAAATTTCGCAAGTGGGCTATCGCTTGCGCGGGTGGCAAACTGCCATCGTTCCGGGAACCGTACTCACCAACCTGCTGGAGCAAGGTGAAGTACCCGACCCTTTTTATGGCATGAACAACGAAAAAATCAAAGACATTTACGAAACCGGACGCGACCATTACACTTATTGGTTTGTCAATGATTTCAACAAAAAGGCGAAAGGCGAAGAACAGGTCTGGTTGCATTTTCGTGGCGTCAACTACAGCTGCGATGTTTTCCTGAATGGCCAAAAGGTAAACGACGAAAGACACTACGGCATGTTCCTGCGCCAAACCTACAACATCACGAAATTACTGGCAACGAATGGCAACAACCGACTGGCAGTCATTGTGTATCCGGTCGATCCGGTGGGAAACCCCAATGGCGGGCAGGGAGGCGACGGTGAGATTGCCCGCAATGTTTCGCATCAATATGTAGCCGGCTGGGACTGGATTCAACCTGTTCGCGACCGCAATACCGGAATATGGGATCAAGTTACCCTGGAGACTACCCAACTTGTCAATCTGCAAAATCCGCATGCGATTACCCGTGTGTCAGGTATTCGTTTCCCAGGAAAAAAGCAGCAGCCGGCCCAAATCCAAACATCGGCCGAACTGGTGAACCCCACCAACAAAACCGTAAACGGAAAGCTGGTGGCCGAGCTGGATGGCATAAAAGTTGAACAAGCGGTTTCGCTCCCGGCGAATTCAACTCAACTGGTAAAATTGCCCGAACTCCTTGTCGAAAATCCAAAACTTTGGTGGCCCAACGGTTATGGATCCCAGAACCTGTACAAACTGTCAATGAAGTTTTTGCAAAATGACCAGGTGGCAGATGAGGAAACGATCACGGTGGGCATCCGCGAAATTCAACGCCAATGGAATGACCGAACCCGCAGCATGGAGATCCTGGTCAATGGTCAAAAAGTGTTTATCAAAGGGGGCAACTGGATTATCTCCGATGCGATGCTTCGTTTCTCTCCTGAGCGTTACGATGCCGAAGTCCGCTACCACCGCGACATGAACCTGAATCTGATTCGAATTTGGGGCGGCGTTCTGGCCGAACGCCCAGAGTTTTACGAGGCTTGTGACAAATATGGCTTGCTGGTGATTCAGGACTTCTGGATGTCGGGCGACTGCAATGGGCGCTGGATGGATCCGAAGAAAAAACACGACCAATGGATCCGCCGGCAATACCCTGACGATCATCACTTGTTCATTCAATCGGCTGCCGATGCCGTCAAGCTTATTCGCAATCACCCATCGCTGGCCATGTGGTGCGGTGGCAACGAGATAAAACCACCAGTTGATATTCTGGAAACACTCAGAGATTCAGTCTTGAAAAAGCTGGATGGCACACGTTGGTTTATCGAGTATTCGAATTCGGACAGCATGTCGTATAATTTTTTGGGTGGAAACGGTGATGGCCCCTACGGAATCCAGCCCGACTCCATCTTTTGGCAGCACCGTACCTGGCCATTCAACTCTGAAGTGGGCTCCGTTGGCGTGGGCGATGCCGAATCACTGCTTCGTTTTCTACCTGAGGAAAACCAGGTGATTCCGACAGAAAAACGTGGAACGGAGTCTGTTTCCGATCCGGTATGGACTTACCACAAATACATTGGCTATGGCAATTCGATTGCGGCTTATGGCGAAGCATCAAACATGGAAGACTTTGCCCGGAAAGCCCAGCTCGTGAACTACAACCAGTATCGGGCACTGATCGAGGGATTCAGCGCACACATGTGGGACTGGTACACCGGAACAATCATCTGGAAAACCCAAAATCCATGGACGGCACTGCGCGGACAGATGTACGACTATTTCCTCGATCCAAATGCGGGTTTGTTTGGACTGCGTACGGGAAGCAAAAGTCTTCAGGCCGTTTGCAACCCGGCAACGAAAATGATTTCGATTGTCAATAATGGGTTTGAATCAGAGAATGATTTGATGCTGGTTGCCAAAGCCTATGACATGGAAGGAAATGAGCAGCTTATCACCCAGGTATTTGTTTACATTGGTCCTACGACAAGCAAAAAAATACTGTCGGTCAACTCGGCGCTTAAACGGATGGGTGGGGAGAAAGATGGTTCATTTCTCCTGTTGCAACTGCAAAATCATCAACAGAAAGTGGTAGCCGAGAACTTTTACTGGTTTCCTAATGCCGAAGGAAACTATAGCGGCCTGCAATCAATCTCAAAATCAAAGCTGGAGGTTTCGGCCAAAAAAACAGGCAAGAATAAAGTTGTGGTTCATCTGAAAAATCCTTCCGGTGCTCCGGTTGCATTCTTTAACCGGCTGGCGATTGTCGATGCCAAAAGCCATGAACGGGTTTTACCGGTGTTTGCCAACGACAACTATAATTCGCTGGTACCGGGAAGCGAAAAGACGATTGAGCTGGAGTGTCCTCAGTCGGACAATACCAACTGGGAAATCTCAATTGAAGGATGGAACTTCGCCAAACAGTATTTCCCGGTTCAATAGCCCAGTCATTGCCTTATTTCAAGCTACGCGACAAACAAATTGCTGATGTCGCTTTTTGCATTTAACATGAACGCAGCCCATTCGACATAAAAAAAGCGGAACAAACCCAGTCGTTCCGCTTTTTCTTTATATCAGCTATAAGCTGCTATTTCATTTTTTCGAGATATAACTTTTTAAGCTGCTGCAAGTACGGCAAACTCAATTTGTTGCTGTAAATTCTGACGAACTCATGCAATCGGCCGTCATGATAGAAAGCGCCCACTGCGGCATCAAACTTACTCTCTTGCCAGTTGTATTTTACCCGGTTGCTCAGGGCATCAAAAGCTTCCCAACCACAATGAACCGGGAGTTCAATGTACGCATGGAAACGTTCCTTCCGATCCAGGTAAATCCCATCGTCAATTTCTTCGAGCGTGAAAAACTTCACGACCTTGATATTGGCTTTTTCCTTCAGATTTTTCTTTTGCTTATTCAAAAAGTGAATCCCGTTATCCTCATACGCCCTTTGCAGCGTTCCAATCAGGTCGTACCGGTTTAAATGTCTCACCCGAAGCACATAATAAGTTTTGTCATACATCGTCAAAAAGCCTTTCCCGGCATCAAACTTCTCATCAAATACTTTTTCTACTTCTTGCGTAGCGCGAATAATACTTTCAAGCGGATAGTGTTCCTGCAAGGCAATGTACATGTAAATCGGCTTGGTGTCGAAAGGAGTTTCGTGATAATACCCCGGAAACGGTTCAAGCGACTCAAAAACGAGCGTTCCCGGCTCAACTTTATCGTCGATGGTAAAAACGGTCTCCCGCTTGTTAATCGTCCCAAATACCTCAATCGTGTTTTTTTGTTCCATAGTTCAAATTTTGAAGGATTGATTATCTTCGTCAGCAATTATCCATGTTTATGAAGGCTGAAAAAGTGATCGATGTTGAACCTGTCGGACAGGTTATTTTAGTTAGAAATGAACGCTCCCGCTATTTTCGGTTACGGGTAAAACCGAATGGACATGCCCATGTTTCCATGCCAGTTTTGGCTTCAGAATCCAAAGCGATTGAATTTGTGAAATCGAAAACGGATTGGATACAAGAACAACAACAGAAGTTGAAAACTGGTTTAACTGTTTTTGGACAAGATAGCGCTTTTCGAACAAAGTTTCACCAGCTAAAAATCGTCAAAGTAAAACAGGCCAAAGTATCCAACCTCATTGGAAATGGAATCATCCAAATCAACATTCCTGAAAAATACGACCACCAACATCCATCTATTCAGCAATTTATACGAAGAACCCTCACTGAAGTCATGCGCTACGAAGCGAAGGCATATCTGCCATTCCGCCTAAAAGAGCTGGCCGACAAGCACCAGTTTCAATTTGAAAAAGTATTTGTAAAACATGTAAAAAGTCGCTGGGGCAGCTGCTCACACACCAACAATATCAACCTGAATGTGCATCTCATGCGCTTACCTGAGCCTTTAATCGACTATGTAATCCTGCATGAACTGGCACATACGAAAGAGAAAAATCACAGCAAAAGCTTCTGGGATTTGCTGGAATTGGTTTGCCCGGGTTCGAAGAAACTCGACAAAGAGCTAAAAAACTACCATGTTGATGTGTTTTGAACAGAATCACCGCTCAACTGCTTATTTAATTAAAAAGGAATGATGAACTGGACAGAATTAATTTCAAGTAGACGATTGGGCACCAAACCTGCCTTAAAACAAACAGAACTATATAACCGAACGCAGTTTCAGCGCGATTACGACCGGATGATCTTCTCCTCTCCTTTTCGGCGCATGCAAAACAAAACACAGGTATTTCCGCTTCCGGGAAGCATTTTTGTACACAACCGGCTCACGCACAGTCTTGAAGTAGCCAGCGTTGGCCGATCGCTCGGAAATATTCTTTCTGAAAAACTACAAGATTCGGGCGAAAGCAATCCGCTG
This sequence comes from Sunxiuqinia dokdonensis, assembly GCF_001270965.1. Lineage (GTDB taxonomy): Bacteria > Bacteroidota > Bacteroidia > Bacteroidales > Prolixibacteraceae > Sunxiuqinia > Sunxiuqinia dokdonensis. The sequence goes on from NZ_LGIA01000149.1 coordinate 109,697, forward strand.
ATCACCGAGCTGGGGGCAGTCGTTTCGGCGGCCTGTCTGGCGCACGACATGGGCAATCCACCCTTTGGACATGCTGGCGAAGAAGCGATTTCAAGTTATTTCAGAAACGGGAAAGGCCAAAACCTGCAACTGGTTTTACAGCCTGAAGAATGGAATGATTTTGTATTTTTTGATGGCAATGCCAATGCTTTCCGCTTGCTTAGTCACCAGTTTAACGGACGACGAGCCGGAGGTTTCGCACTAACATACACCACTTTGGCCAGCATTGTAAAATACCCGTTCGAATCGGTAGGAATCAAAAAGTCGAAGTTTGGTTTTTTTCAATCAGAGAAAAACATCTACCAGGAAATCGCGCTCGAACTCAACATCAAACAACTTGACAGCGAACCGTTGAGATTTGCAAGGTATCCCTTGGTCTTTTTGGTTGAAGCGGCCGACGACATTTGCTACCAGCTCATGGATTTGGAAGACGCACACAAACTGGGAATTCTGACTTATGAGCAAACAAAAGCGCTTTTTCTGAACTTTTACGACCCGAAAGCCGACGCGGATCTACTGGCCAGAATTGAAGATACCTTTCGTGAGGTTCTGGATCATAATGAGCGCATTGCGTATCTGCGTGCAGGCGTAATAAACAAATTGGTACATGAATGTATGGCGGTGTTTGAAGACAAGCGGGAAGAGATTATGAACGGTACTTTTCAAAAATCATTGATCAGCCAGGTGCAGGGCCTTTCAAAAATTGCCATGAACGAAATTGAAGCCCTTTCAATCGAAAAAATCTACAAACACCGCTCGGTTGTCGAAGTGGAAATCTCGGGCCACCAAATTATTGGCACATTGCTCGAATCGCTTATTGAAGCCATTCTGGCGCCCGATCAGGGGTATGCCAAACGGCTCATTTCGCTCATGCCAGTCCAATACCGCGGCGACCACCAAACAACCTATGAAAAAGTTCAGTCGGTGATCGATTTTGTATCGGGCATGACCGATCTGTATGCCTTGGATTTGTTCCGAAAAATTAAAGGGATCAACCTGCCATCGCTTGGCTAAAGCTCGCGAAGCGTCAGGTTTCGCCAGCGAACTTTTATGCCGCCGCCATCATGAATTTGCAGGGCAATACTTCCTTTGCCTTCCGCAATTTTGGCGTCAGTCATATCGCACATTTCGTGTCCGTTCAGCCAGGTAATTACATGGTCACCCTCAAGACGAATCTTCATTTTATTCCATTCTCCCATTTTCAGAAAGCCTTCCTTTTCATCCGGAATCTGGCAGATCCAGCCACGGCCATACGACTCGTAAATACCTCCTGAATCATGGTTTGGCGGGGCTACTTCAACCTGCCAGCCACTAACCTTTGTTCCTTCAAAAGTTGAGCGGAAGAAAATGCCGCTGTTGCCATTGGCTTCCTGCTTGAATTCCACTTCCAGCTCAAAATCGTCGTACCATTTTTCAGTTGACAGGTACCCATAGGCTTTGTCGGGTCCGCTTTCACAAATCAATTCTCCATCTTCGACATACCATTTCTCCGTGCCGTGGATTTTCCAGCCATCCAGATTTTTGCCATTAAACAACTCAATCAGGTCGTTTTGTGCCGACAAGGTTCCGGCCAACAACAGGAAAACCAACAAATACGTTACTTTCTTCATTATTTTAAAGCTTTTGTGTTTGAACCCACCTATTTGCCCAACTCACTTTTCAGCAAATTGACGTTGTTTCGCAATTGTTCAATGGTTTCATCTTTCGATTGCATTTCAACTTTCAACTTCTGCACGTCCGCTTTTACCGACGCTAATTGTGCTGATAATTGCTCAATGGTTGCATCCTTTTTGTCCAGCTGCGACTCGAGCGTGGTGTTTGCTTCGCGCTGGCGGTTCAGGTCAAACCGAAGCTCCGTCAAATCGCCATTCAGCTTTTTTACCTGCGCCGAAAGACTTTGCTTTTCCTGTTGCAACGACCCGATTTCCTGCTTGTAGCTTTCCATCTGCTGGCTATACTGCCGCTTTTCGAACTCGAAGGCGTAAATCTTTTCTTCAATGTTGGCATCTTTTTCTTGCACATTAGTCGACAGTGCGTTGATTTCGCCTTTCAAGTCACTGATTAGCTGATCTTTTTTGGCATTGCTGCCCATCAATTCGGTTTTGGTTTGCTCGTAATCGGCAATCAGGCGCTCAATCCGGTCCGATTTGGCATTGGTTTCATCGGTCAAGTCGCGCACCCGTTGTTCGGCTCTTAATTTAGACGATTCCATGTCGAGGTATTTCTTTTTCGACACACAAGAGGAAAATAAAATGGACACACAGGCAATCCATATAACAAGTCTGCTTGTTTTCATTTTTGAATCTTTTTTCATTTGATGAGAAATCCAAAGTAATTCAATCCTAACTGTTTGTAAAATCAGGCCAATTTACCTTCAGATTTATTTCTTTTTAAACAATTTTTTCGTTGATTGGTCATTCAGGATAAATAACGCTGACAGCATAAATATGTTATTCAATTTGTACTTTTAAATTTGTTCCGACGTTATAAGCTAAAAATAGGAAAAACTCTGAGCCAAAAAAACGACATCATGAGAAATCTACTAATATCTTTCATCCTTCTGTTTAGTTTGCCGGCAATGGCACAAATTCAAACCCTGAAAGGACGGGTGATTGACTCGGCAACGCAAGCCGGTATAGCCTACACCAACATTGGCGTGGAGGGCACGTTCTACGGAACAGCCAGCGACGCACAGGGATTTTTCGAGCTAAAAATACCCGATGAGTATAAAAACGAGCAGCTCTTCTTTTCGGCTGTTGGCTACCAAAACCAGATGCTTAACATTTCGGATTTGCTGAAGCAGGATTTTCATAAAATTGCGCTTGTCGAACAAACTTATAATATTGAGGATGTTGACATTGCCGCGCAATCGCGGGTTTTGTTCCGAATTTTAAAAACGGCTGCTAAAAATATTCCGGCCAATTTTCACCAGGGCCCGCTGGGTGTGAAATTCTATTACGAAGAAGTGAGCCATCCAAACAATGACTCCACCGGGCAACGAAGAGAAGCTGTTGTTGAATTGTATGACGAAACCGGCTACGGCTCACCGTCCATTACGGACGCATTTAACAAGCGGAATTATCAGTTCAGTGAAGTGAAGAAAAACTTTGAATCCTACTCCATTCCATCCGCAAAAACCGGATTTGACGAGTTACTTGAAATGGACATTGCCCGTTTATCGAATGGCATTTTGAATGAAGAATTATTGAACAACTTCGACCTAAAACTTGAAAATATCAGTCCGTTTAACGGCGATTCTGTTTGGATCATTTCTTACAAAACCATAAAAGCCGACCTGGCACATACGGGCGATTATTACGCCACGCAGCTGGATGGGAAGATTTATATCAGTCAAAATAATTATGAAATTCTTCGGAATGAATGTGTGGTTGAATCCAGCCGGAATCATCCGCACAACCGATCGCTGGCTACGGAACGTCAAGACCAAAGCCAGGTGAGCTACCATTATACCGCCGTGTATCAGCAACAAAACGGCAAATATTTCCTAAGCTACTTGGATTGCGACAAAACCTATGTTGATGCCAGCAACCAGCAAACCACCTACAGCCGAAAGGCTAGTGCACTGGGATTTACTACAAGTCCAGCAATAATTAGCGGAAAAGATTATTTTGAAGACGAAGCTTTTGTAGAAAGCTTTTGGAACAGCTTTGAGCGCCCGGAATAAACCCCGAGCGAAAGGAAACACGACGCTTAAGCCTTGATGCTCCGAGGCAGAATCGATCGGAAAATAGTCATTCAATGTTCATTTCACAGTCATGAACTTGTCGTGACACAAGAAATGACTACCAAATGACAACGATTGACAGCCACAACAGGAGAATGGTCGAACAATCAATTTATTTACACAACCGCCAGCAAGTGTCGGTCGGCGGCGAATTCTATTCTTTGGCGTCAAACAGTTCCTTTTCATCCACGGCTTTCACTTGCAGGCTGTCTTTCAGGGTTCGGCTCACGATGTTGTAGGGACCGGTAATGACTTCATCGCTATCGTTGACCCCTTTCAAAATTTCGATGCTCATGTTATCCTGAATTCCGGTTTGCACCTGCCGTTTTCGGGCCAGTCCGTTTTCCAGTACAAAAATCACTTCTTCCTTTTCAGCCTGTGAATTTTCATCGCCAGCCTCACTGTTTTCGCCAACAAGCCTCGTGGTAACCGCCTGAATCGGCACGGCGATGACGCCTTCGCGGGTTTCTGTCTGAATATCAACCGTAGCCGACATACCCGGGCGGAAAGGGTAGATTTTCATGGACGAACTGTCAATCAGATCGCCATAAGAGTCACTTAGCAACAAGACTTTCACATCGAAATTAGTTACTTGATCTGTCGAAGTGCCCACCGTATTGGCTGAGTTGGCAATTTCAGTAACGATCCCCTTGAACTTCCGCTTCAAATAAGCATCAACCTCAACCAAGGTGGTATCGCCTTTTGACACCTTCACAATATCATTTTCGTTCACCTCAACTTTCACTTCCATACGATCGAGGTTGGCCACCACCATCATCTCCGTCCCGGCGTACATGTTGGTTCCAACCACACGCTCGCCTTTCTCCACATTCAACTTCGACACAATTCCATTCATGGGCGCATAAATCTTGGTTTTCACCAACTGCTCTTCGGCCTCGGCAACCGACGCTTCGGCCGACTTAACAGCAAACTCTGCGGCCCGAACTTCAGCTGCAGCCACCTTATAGCTAGCCTGCGCTGTTTCGAAGTCAGACTGTGGAACCGCTTGCTGTTCATACAGTGTTTTGGTGCGATTAAATGCCAGCTCACGCTCAATCATTTGTGCCTCGGTTTGTGCCAAACGGGCTTTCGATGAATTTAAGGCAGCCTCGGCCCGATTCAGGGTCTGAATGTAAATATCGGGTTTGATGACCACCAGCAACTGTCCTTGTTTCACCTCATCACCTTCCTGAATATCCATGTCGATAATTTCGCCCGAAACATCGGGGCTGATCTTCACTTCGGTTTCAGGCTGCACCTTTCCGTTGGCCGTTATCAGCTCGGTGATGGTCTTACTTTCAACCGTTTGCGTGGTCACTTTCACCTCAAAATCTTTACCGAGCCATCCTTGTTTTTTACCAACAACTAGTAAAATAATGATGACAACCAGAAAAATGAGTAAATACGGAAGCAGCTTATTCTTTTTTGATTTCGCCATGATGGAATTGTTTGGTCGATTTTTGATGCGAATTTTTGGTTGCTTAAAATTACACTATTTTAATAACTTATGACAAGCAAAACGGTTGATTTTCAATTTTATTCAATTCATTCGTGCAAGACCCAAGCAACCATCTGAATCCCGGATAAAAGTCCGGCACAGGCTTATTTCAGCACCAAGCGCGCTGTCCGTCTGCTTTTCTGTTCCAAAAAGAGCTGTCGGCCTGCTTTCATTTTGCCCAATGCATCGTCATTGTAAAACCGGATGGTCGCCAAAATCAAACCGGTATTGTACAGCACATCAAACTCCTTGCGCAGCTCAACAATCAGCGATTCAAGCCCAACTTCGGGCTCGTCAATGCACAATGAAAGATCGATGGCCGACTGCTGAATCAGGTTGACTTTGATGCGCCGTTGCTTAAACAAACCGAACACCTCGGAAAGTTGATCAATGCCAATAAAAGAAAAGTCAGACGGCGACAGGGTGATCAAAGCCTGATTCTTTTTCAGAATGTAAACCGGCACCAAATCCAACTGGTGCCCTACATCATGAATCATGGTTCCGGCTTGGTCGGGAAAATCAAACGGACGTACCAACAACGGGATTCGCTTGTTGCGCAATGGCTTAATGGTTTTCGGGTGAATGACTTTGGCTCCGGAATAGGCCAACTCAATAGCTTCCTTGTACGACAGTTCTTCCAGCTTGACGGTGTCGGGAAAATCAACCGGATCGGCATTCAGCACGCCGGGCACGTTTTTCCAGATGGTCACACTTTCGGCATTCAGCAAATTACCCAAAATAGCGGCGGTAAAATCAGAACCTTCGCGCCCCAGCGTAGTGGTTTGGTTGGTCGTGGTTGAGCCGATAAAACCTTGCGTAACATACAAGTCAGCATCCTGAAAATTAAAACTGTTGTTGATCAGCATTTCCGACCACTTGTAATCGACAATGGCTTCGCGGTGGGTTTCATCTGTTCGTAAACTTTGGCGAATATCCATCCAACGGTTTTTCAGACCTCGCTGATTCAGAAAAGCTGAAACTATGGCCGTTGAAATTAATTCGCCGTAACAAACAAGCTGATCGTACTCATAATCGAAATTCAGCGAAGGACTACCAGACAGGCGTTTTTTTAATTTTGAAAACAAGCGGTTCACCAACTCCAAATCGGAGTCTTCGAGATTGAGGCCAGTGATAATTCCAGCATGATAATCTTTAATTCTCTGAAAAATTTCACCAGTCCCTTTTCCCCGGTTAAAATAACTTTTGACCAAGGTTTCCAACTCGTTCGTGGTACTGCCCATGGCCGAAACCACAATCACTTTCTTATCAGGAAAAAGTTCAATGATGGATGCTACATTCTGAATAGCGCTTGCCGAGCTTACAGAGGCCCCGCCAAATTTAAATATCTTCATAAATTCAATTTTTCTTGAATTGGTATTGATGCCAAATTAAGCCGATTTGGTTGATCAATAAACCAACATTTATCAGGCTTCTTTTCTATTTTCACCTAAAAATAATGAAATGAATGATATCAGAATAAACTTTCGGCGGCTATTCAAAAAAAACAAGGAATGATCTGGACTTTTCCGTCCTCTTACGACATCAGAAAGTTTCCTCTTTTATGAATCTTTCTTGCCCAGTACACAAAGGGCGTATCAGCCGCTGCAACCGCCCATTTCAGCAGGTAGGTGGTGATGAAAATCTCCCAAAGTACACCCGTTTCAAAAACGCCCCAAAAGGCGATCAGGGTAAATACAACGCTGTCCAACAATTGCGAAACCATGGTACTTAAGTTGTTGCGCAACCACAGCTGTCCCGGTGACGAAAAGCGCTTCTTCCAGAAATGAAAGGCCCAAATGTCGTGTCGCTGCGAAACCAGGTAAGCTGTGAGGCTGGCAATGGCGATGCGCGGCATCAACTCAAAAATGGTACTGAGCGACTCGTGGGTGGTGGCAGCAAACTCATCGCCTTGCAGCGGAAGAAAGTATAGGGCCAGGTTCATCAATAAAGCCATGGAAATCAGGCTAAAAAAACCAATCCAAACGGCTTTCTTCGCATCTTCCTTTCCGTAGTTTTCCGACAAAATATCGGTTACTAAAAATGAAGTGGCATAAACAATGTTGCCCAAAGTAGCCACCAATCCGAACAGCTCAATGGTTTGAATAACCTGGATGTTGGCCACAATGACGGAGATCGGGATCCACATGATCAATCCCCATTTTCCAAAAAACTTATAGGCAGCAATAATTAACAGGAAATTAGCCAGCAGCATGGCCAGCCATAACAATTCGTTGTGCATTTTTTTAATTTTTTTAGCGCAGGGTGATGCCACCTGCCAGGTTCATAAAAATTCTCGGCGCAAATATATACTTATTTCTGCAACATCAAACCACTCACCATTCTTCCGGTATTGATTCCGTCGCGCCGGGCCGAATAGAAAAGCTCTTCGTGCGAATAGGAGCAAAATCCCAGCACCTCAATCTGCTCATCAGGAACCCCGGCGGAAATGAGCAGGCTTTTGTTGGCTTCCCACAAATCGAAGTATGCTTTCCCCTCAACAACCGAGGGTTTCAACAATTCGCGGTGATTGTCAAAGCTTTCCCGAACGGCCTGAATCACCTCGTCACCAACTTCGTAGGCATGTAAATGAATAGATGGCCCAATGCCCACAACCAGGTCTTCGGGCATCGAATCAAAATGAAGCTGCATGGCATGCACTGTTTTGCTGACGATTTGACTTGCCGTTCCACGCCAACCCGCATGAACGGCTGCAATTACCTGCTGCACCGGATCGTAGAGCAAAATGGGGACACAATCGGCTGTTTGAACACAAATACAAAGGCCGGACTGGCTGGTAATCAGCGCATCCGTATCGGGCAAGTCGCCCGAAATGGGCCCAGTTACAATCTCAATCTTGCTGCCGTGTACCTGCCGCGGAAAAACCAACTGGGCTGGTTTTATCTTTAAAGCCTGTGCCAGTTCGTTCCGGTAGGGTTGATAGACTTCGGACCGATCACCCGTAAACCGCGCCAGACCATCACCTCCCCAGCCCAGCCTGGTTGATGTAAACTGAACCAATCCAGGCACCTCCAGCCCTTTAAATTGGTAAAACATTTTTCCTTGAACTTCAACCTTTTTCATACGTCTGATTCTCCCTAAAAACTCAACACGATTTTGAATCGGGGGTTCACTTGCAAACGCTATTTAGAATCGAAATCGGCCGTCAAGCCAATAAAATCCAATCCGAGATGAGTACTTTCACCCACAAAGTAGTATTACTTTCATAACAACTAAACGAAAACCATACATGAAGACATCAATGATTAAACTGATTCTGTTCTTTCTGCTCATCATTCCTTTCAGTGTATATGCTCAGTCGACCACGGAAAACGGTTATCTTGAAAAAGATTCCATCACCCAAAAGGGATTCACGCTCATTTATATCAACAAGTCGGAATCGTTCGATCCGGCAGTGGGACAAAAACTGAAAGACACCTTTTTCAAAGTTTACCCGCCGATGGTCAAAAAATACAATAAGAAATCGGCCCGAAAAGTCACTTTCCTGATTGACCCGGCCTACGACGGGGTCGCCGCAACCTCATCCGATCGTGTCATTTACAATCCCGATTGGTTCCGAAGAAACCCCAATGATATTGATGTGGTCACGCACGAGGTGATGCACATTGTGCAGGCATATGGACGAACCCCCGGGCCCTGGTGGGTGACTGAAGGGATTGCCGATTATGTGCGCTATGAATTTGGCGTTGCCAATGCCGAGGGCAACTGGTCGCTCCCCGATGTGAACGAAAAACAGAACTACGACAACTCCTACCGGGTAACCGCCCGCTTTTTTGCCTGGATTGTCAAGAATAAGGACAAAAAGTTTATTGAGAAGATGGACAAGGCGATGCGCGACCACCAATATACTGACGAGATTTGGGTAAAACTGACCGGAAAAAATCCAGCTGATTTATGGAAAGAGTACCTTACCAATCCTGAGATTTAGTTCGAAAAAAATAACCAACTAAAGGTAAAATTGTCGCGCATTAAAATTGGGGCTTTATACAGGGTTTGATTTGAAAATAGTTCGTAAATTACTCACTGCGAAATCAATCAACCTGCATATGAACCAGTCGATCTCTGCCGTAGAAGAAAAAATTGTCAACAAAATCTACTTCATCCGAAATAAAAAAGTGATGATTGACCGCGATTTGGCGGAACTGTATGGCGTTGAAACAAGAGTGTTGAATCAAGCGGTTAAACGCAACTGCTCTCGCTTTCCCGAAGATTTCATGTTTCAACTAACAAAACCCGAATTTGAAAATTGGAAATCACAAATTGTGATATCCAATTCTGAAAAGATGGGTTTACGAAAAGCACCTCTGGCTTTTACGGAGCAAGGTATTGCCATGCTCTCCAGCGTTCTGAACAGCGATCAGGCCATACAGGTCAACATTCAGATTATGCGGATTTTTACGAAAGTGCGCGAAATGCTGGCCGACACCATGAGTCTCCGGCTGGAGATTGAGGAAATCAAGAAGAAGCTCGGCAACCACGACAAAAACATCGAGCTGGTATTTAGCTACCTGGACGAACTAATCAGCCAAAAGGAAAACCGAACAGAACGACGAAAAATCGGCTATAAACAATCCGGATCGTAGGAATAAACTTCCGTCAATTCAACCGTCCGCGGAACCCGGTTCTGCAATCCATCGGACGAAGCGCTTCACGGTGACTAAAATATTTGCCAACTGGGACTGATCACTGACAACTCCGCCCTCAACCTTTCAGCAACTCATTCATCTTTTGTTTATCCAGAATTCGAACCGAACGGCGTTGCACTTCAATCAGGCCTTCGTGATCCAGCTCACCCATGGCCCGGGCCAGCGAAGGGCGGGTCACGCCAAAAAACTCCGCCAGTTGGGCTTGCGACAAGGGCAGCTCCACCACCGCCAGCCGGTCACCAGCCAGGTCGAGCAAGTAGTGCGCAATCTTTTGCCTGATGGTTTTAAACGACAAAAACTTGATACGCTGCGACAAAAACTGGGCCCGCGAAGAAATCGAATTCAGGTAGTTGGTCAGGATTCGCGAATCTTGCTGCAACAGTTTCAAAAATTCCGGTTTGCTGATGCTCAGCAGGCTCACCTGCTCGTTAGCAATCACCGTCACCGGAAAACGGTTGTTTTTTCCAAACAGGAAAGCGGCCGCCAGGGGGCGTGGCGCTTCAATATCTTCAATCTTGATGGTTTTCCCGGTATAGTCGGCCATTTCGCCTTTCACACTTCCTTCGAGCACAATAAACAGCCGGTTGCATTCATCACCGGCATGCACCACCAGCTCATTCTTCTGAAAACCTTTCACCTGGTAATGCACTTGTTGCATAATTTCAAAAAGCCGTTCGGCCGAAATCCCCATAAAAACGGGCGACTTGGCCAGTAATTCAAAATCAAGCATAAAAATTCGGAGTTTGTAACATTTGATACATCCCTAAAAACAGGGGGCAGCTACTTTTGTTGCATCAAATTTAGGAAAAGATGATTAGAGAAATCGTAAAAATAGATGAAGACTTGTGTGACGGATGCGGATTGTGTATCCCGAATTGTCACGAAGGAGCATTACAGATTATTGATGGAAAAGCACGCTTGATTAGTGAATTGATGTGTGATGGATTGGGCGCTTGCCTCGGCCATTGTCCGCAGGGAGCCATTGAAATTGAAAAGCGCGAGGCCGAAGAATATGATGAAGTAACGGTTATCAAGCAGATGATTCCTAAAGGCCAAAATCTGCTGATTGCACACCTGAAACATTTGAAAGATCATGGTGAAACCGGTTTTTTGCAAGAAGCCGTGCGCTACCTGAAAGCCAACGAAGACGAACTGCCGGTTGATGTATCAGCAATTATCAGCGAGGTACACAACAGCAAGCCCGAAGGGCAAAAAGAATCCGGATGTGCCTCAGGCGGATGTCCGGGATCAGCGCCGGTGAGCTTCGAAAGACCAGCGTTTGTGATGGCACCTCAGGCTGCGGCAGCGCCGGCCGGACAATCGGAACTGCAGCAGTGGCCCGTGCAAATGCACCTGATCAACCCCGCAGCAGGCTACTTCATGGGAGCAGACCTGCTGGTAGCCGCCGACTGTGCCGCATTTGCCCACGGAAGTTTTCACGACACCTTCATTAAAGGCAAAAAACTGGTCATTGCCTGCCCCAAACTAGACCAGGGCAAAGAAATTTATGTAGAAAAATTGGTTCGCTTGATTGACGAGTCTAAAGTCAATACCATCACGGTGGTGATCATGGAAGTCCCTTGCTGCGGAGGTTTATCGCAATTGGTGCAAATCGCCATCGACCGGGCCAGCCGTAAAGTACCGGTAAAAGAAATTGTTGTTGGAATCAGAGGGGATGTTTTAGCAGAAGATTGGGTTTAAGGAGAGGTAGCCGGGAACACCGATTCCCGGCTTTTTTTAGTCACCCCAAAATCAAAAAAAAACAATAGTGGTTTGTTACAACGATGCCTCAAACAGTGGCTCGAGTCATCCTGAACTTGTTTCAGGAACTGTCGGACGAGCAAACCTTTCCTAGGTTGACACAGATTCCGATCCGGCAGTTGCCGGACGGAATGACTTGACAAGCGGCCACCATAAAAACTAAAGAATCATTTAACCAGAAAATAATAGAATTGAGTTATGGAGAATATGTTTTGTTTTCAGTGCCAGGAGGCTTCAAAAGGAATTGGATGTACCATCAAGGGTGTTTGTGGAAAACCGGCCGACGTAGCCAACCTGCAAGATACCTTGCTCTTTGTGCTGAAAGGGATTTCGATTTTGAACAGCGACCTGAAAACGGTTGGAAAAGCCGATAAAAAAGTCAACAAAGCCGTGTTTGATGGTTTGTTCAGTACCATTACCAATGCCAACTTCGACCACACGGCATTTGTCATCCGCATTAAAAAAGCGTTGAAACTGCGCGATGAGCTGAAAGGAAAAGTAGCCGATGCCGGCTTGCTGATCAGCAGCCATGAGTCGGTTCACTGGACCGCCAAAACAGGCGAAGAGTTTGAAGCCAAAGCACAGGAAGTGGGTATCCTCAGCGAAAAGAACGAAGACGTTCGTTCTTTGAAAGAGCTGATTATTTACGGACTGAAAGGCCTGGCAGCCTATGCCGAGCACGCGTACAACCTGGGTCATGAAAAACAGGAAATTTTCGACTTCCTGCAAGAAACCCTGGCCGCCACCACCAAAGACTTGAGCGTGGATGAGTTGGTGAACCTGACCCTGGAAACCGGCAAATTCGGTGTTGATGTGATGGCGCTGCTCGATGCCGCCAACACCAGCTCGTACGGAAATCCGGAAGTCACCAAAGTAAATATCGGTGTGCGTAACAATCCGGCCATCCTCATTTCGGGCCACGACCTGAAAGACATGGAAGACCTGCTGAAACAAACCGAAGGAACCGGCGTGGATGTGTACACCCACAGCGAAATGTTGCCGGCCAACTACTACCCGGCCTTCAAAAAGTACAGCCACCTGGCCGGAAACTACGGCAACGCCTGGTGGAAACAAAAAGAAGAGTTTGAGTCATTCAACGGGCCCATCCTGTTTACCACCAACTGTATTGTTCCGCCGCTGGAAAACGCCAGCTATAAAGACCGCATCTACACCACTGGTGCCAGCGGTTTAACCGGGGCCATCCACATTCCGGATCGCGCGAATGGCGAAATGAAGGACTTCTCCATGATCATTGAGCATGCGAAGAAATGCGCCGCGCCAACCGAAATCGAAAGTGGCGAAATCGTCGGTGGATTCGCTCACAACCAAGTGTTCCAACTGGCCGGACCAATTGTTGAAGCCGTAAAAACCGGAGCCATCCGCAAGTTCTTTGTCATGGCCGGATGCGATGGCCGCATGATGAGCCGCGACTACTACACCGAGTTTGCCGAGAAACTGCCGAAAGACACCGTCATTCTGACCGCGGGTTGCGCCAAATACCGCTACAACAAACTGCCCCTGGGCGACATCAATGGTATTCCACGCGTTATCGACGCCGGACAGTGTAACGACTCCTACTCATTGGCAGTTGTGGCTTTGAAGTTGAAAGAAATCTTTGAATTGGACGATGTAAACGAACTGCCAATCGCCTACAACATTGCCTGGTACGAGCAAAAAGCGGTGATCGTGTTGCTGGCCCTGCTCCACCTGGGTGTGAAAAACATCCACCTGGGGCCAACATTGCCGGCATTCCTCTCGCCCAATGTTGCCAAGGTATTGGTCGAAAACTTCGGCATTGCCGGAATCACCAGCGTTGACGAAGACATGAAACTGTTCCTCGAACCAGTCGAAGAACAAGCATAATATTGGATTGAGTGATTGTGATTTGAGTTGAAGTGTTTGAATTGGGAAGAAAGCAGGGGCATCCGAAAGGGTGCCCCTTTTTCATTGGCTGTCGCGGATTCCGAACCGCGATTAATCTTCGGGCATTGCGACCGTCTTCCCGCGATGTTTTTCGGCGGATCGGAATCCGCCGCACCCAACCTATCCGCTGACTTCTTGTTGATCTGTCCGGCCTAAGCTCCTGAATCAAGCTTTCAGTTTCCTTTTTATCTCCTAAACAGGTAGCTAGAAAACAAAGCACGAAAGAATTCAAACTCTTTGGGCATAGCGCCCCGGGTGTCGCGGATTCCGATCCGCGATTAATCTTCAAATAGCAGTATTCTCGTAATTTCCCGGCCAGTCATTTCGATTCTTAACCAAGCCTCCTAAAACCGGGTTATTCAAGGTATATTCAATCGCATGATACAAATGTCTGTCATCACGGATCGTCTTATCAAAACTCTCTTTCTGCCACAAAGCGCCGGTTCGGCCTTCCAAAGCATTAATTTTTCCAGCAGAAAAGCGCTTCACCGAATACAAAATATCTTCCGAATAAACAGCGTCCCCCCGCTCTGTCTTTTCAAATAGTCGGAATACCCAGTGAACATGGTTGGGCATAATACAAAACGCGTAATTTTCGAGGCGGGCGGAATGCCAAAAATTCAAGGCTTCAATCATCACCATCAGGTTTGCTGGACGGGACAGGTTCACTGTTGCGTGGTTCTCCGTATCGAGTAAATGGTTATAGGCCCGGATGTATTTTCTTCGGATGGTATGATACTCCTTTAGCAAGCTACTCTGGGCAGCATCACCGGGTGTCGCGGATTCCGATCCACGATTGTTTTCGTCCAGCCGGGCTTTTATACTTTCCAGTTTGGCAGAATAGCGTTTCAACGCTTTTGGGGGAACGGCATCCCTCAGACTCCAGGTGACGAAATAAGCCTGCCCCGGTTGCTGAAAATGGGGCAGTATATGTTTGTAATACTCCTTTTTTTTCATGTCCGAAACGGATGATATGAAGAACCAATTTACTGAAAAAATCGGACTCTACGTATAGCGCCCCTGGCTGTCGCGGATTCCGATCTGCGGTTCATTCTCCCAATATCAGAATCCGCAATCCGCAAACGACTTTCGACGGATCGGAACCCGCCGCACCCAACCTATACACTGACTTTTGCCTGCCGCACCCAAATCCCATAAAAAAAGCCACCCCAAACGGAGCGGCTTTTAACCTGTAAATCAACGGCAGCGCATACTACGACGCTTCCGAAGAATCTTTTTCGAACGACCAGCCAAAAGCCAGTCCAAACACATGGTAAACCAAGGCTAAAACACCGAAGGCAAAAATGGTATCGCCAATCACACGCAACCATTTCAAGGTTCCCATAAAGGGTTGTGTCATAAATTCGGCTGACCGCGCATACCACAAGCCATACTTGACACTGGCCCAGGTTTGCGCCAAACCAATCGGCAATACACTGATCATCACCATTAACAACAGACCAATATTAATGGCCCAAAATGCAAACTTGACGTATTTCTCTTTCCAAACTGCCGCCAGGTTCATATCGCGCAATACAAACAACATCAGACCAATTCCGAGGAAACCATACACGCCAAACAAAGCAGTATGTCCGTGAACCGGCGTGGTGTTCAATCCTTGCATGTAGTACAGGGCGATGGGTGGATTGATCAAAAATCCGAAGATCCCGGCCCCGAGGAAGTTCCAGAAAGCCACGGCAATAAAGCAGTAAATTGGCCATTTGTAAGCTTTCACCCAATCGCCCGACCGACTTAAGGTGAGGTTGTGGTAGCCCTCAAAGCCCATCAACACCAGCGGAACCACTTCGAGCGCACTGAATGACGAGCCGAGCGCCAGCACGGCTGTAGGGGTTCCGGTAAAATAGAGGTGATGGAACGTTCCCAGAATACCACCACTCAGGAAAATAATGGTGGAAAACAAGACGGTCACCGTCGCGATTTTCGATCCAATCAGTTGCATCCGCACGAACAGGTAGGCGATAATGACGGTAGCAAACACTTCAAAGAAACCTTCAACCCATAAATGGACAACCCACCAGCGCCAATATTCGGCAATGGCCAGGTTGGTTTGCCGGCCCCACATCAATCCAGCGCCGTAAAATGCGGCAATAGCGATGGAAGCAATCAGGAACATCGTCAGCAAGTGACGGTTTTCGGTTTTTTCGCGCAAAGCCGGCAACAAAGCCCGTCCCATCAAAAATAGCCAAATGAACAAGCCCGCAAAGAGGAAGATCTGCCAAAAGCGACCCAAATCTACATACTCGTAACCTTGGTGTCCAAACCAAAAGTTTTCAACAAAACCCAGTTTCTGCATCACGCCCATCCACTGGCCAGCAAGCGAACCCACCACAATCACCAGCAAAGCGCCAAACAGGACATTCACTCCCAGCGCCTGGTATTTGGGCTCCTTACCCGAAATAGCGGGTGCAAAAAACAAGCCGGTAGCCAGCCAGGAAGTGGCAATCCAGAAAATTCCGATTTGCACATGCCAGGTCCGTGAGACTGAATAGGGCAGCCACTGATCAAGCGGAATGCCGTAGAATGCGCTTCCCTCCACGCCATAGTGTGCGGTAATCACCCCCGCCAAAATCTGAACGAGCATCAAAATGGATACAATCCAAAAATATTTTAAGGTGGCCTTCATGGAAGGGAACAACTTCTGACCGGAAACCGGGTTGACCGCAGGAACTTCCTTGTGCCCTTCTTCATCCTTATTGGAGGCATAATACCATGCCAGCCAACCAATTCCAGCCAGCAGGATGATCACGCTGAATCCGGTCCACAAAATCAAGGCACTCGTAGGCCGATTGCCGACCAATTCTTCGGGCGGCCAGTTGTTGGTGTAGGTAATTTCCTGTCCCGGGCGCTCAGTAACAGTTGCCCAGGTCGCCCAAAAGAAGAACGAATTCATCTGGCTCATGCGGCCCATTTCTTTGATGGTATTTTTAGGAATGGCATAAGCTTCGCGCAAATGTGCTTCCGCCTCTCCATCCATAAATAATCCGGTGTAATGCTTGCCAACTTCGCGAATAGCCTCGGCCCGCAAGTCAGAAATCACCAGATTTCCGGTAGCCGGATCGTAGGTGTTGGTCCGCATTTCCTTTTGAACACGGGCTTCCAGCTGGGCTTGCTGCTCACGCTCCAGGTCATCATAGTCATTTCCAAAATCCCGTTGCCCCCAGTAATTTAGTAGATACATGGCCTCGCGGTGCAGCCAGTCGGCAGTCCAGTCGGGTGCCAAATACGCACCGTGCCCCCAAATGGTGCCAACCTGGTGCCCCCCCATCGATTGCCACACATTTTGGCCATCTTTAATGTCCTGACCATTAAAAACAACGGCCCCCGATTCAGTGACAACCTGATCAGGGATTGGTGGTGCTTCTCGGTAAATCTCATACCCATAATAAAGAAGGACTGCAAACGACAGTACCATGACCGCAGCAAATCCATACCATAACTTCTTTGTACTCATACGATTCTTGTTTAGTAGATAATTAACTCCTTTGATCTTTTATTGCAAATGTAGAAAAAATATTCTAGTTTTGCCGATCAGTGGATGTTTTTATCCACTTTTATTAAAATTCATATTCACAATCGAAAAAATTCAAATAAAATGAGCACCATGATTAAAGTAGAAACACCCGTCGGGGAAATTGCCAAAAACTATTTTCAAACTGTAAAAGTGTTTGATGACTACCAAATTGATTTTTGCTGTGGAGGAAAACAAAGCCTGCAGGAAATCTGTCAGAACAAATCGCTGAACACCGATGAAGTGGTTCAGAAACTGGAAGCGTCGATACAGGAAGCCTCTGATGCTCCACTCTTCGATGCGATGCCTTTAACGGCGCTGGTTGAGTATATTGTGACCACGCATCATGCGTATGTCCGCGAGAACATTCCACTACTTCACAAATTGCTGGACAAGATTGAGGAAGTGCACGGCCCACGTCACCCGGAACTTCTTGCTGTGAATGCACATTTTAAGGAGTCGGCCGGACAATTGACCATGCATATGCAAAAGGAAGAAATTGTTCTCTTTCCCTTGGTTGAAAAGTTAAGCCAGTTGAAAGCTGAAGGCAAAACCATCACAATTTCAGGTGGAGCTTCGGTAGAGCAGCCCATTGCAGCCATGGTTCAGGAGCACGAAAATGAAGGCGCCCGTTTTGAGGAGATTTCGCGCCTGACTCAAAATTATACCGTACCAGAAGATGCCTGCAATACATTCCGTGCCGCCTATGAGACCTTGCAAGCCTTTGAAAAAGATTTGCACCGTCACATACATTTGGAAAACAACATTTTATTTCCAAAGGCAGCCTTGCTGGAACAAGAAGTCGTGAAAAAAAATTAATTTTGCCGGCAAAGAAATAAACATGCTTTCAAAATCTGCAGAATACGCTATTCGTGCACTGGTTTACATTCAGCTGCAAAACTGGGAAGGGAAACGTCCCGGATACCGGGAAATTGCGCGTGAAATCGAGTCGCCCGAACATTTTACAGCCAAAATTTTGCAGATTATGACCCGCTTTAGGTTGATTTATAGCCTAAAAGGACGCAACGGCGGTTTCGCGTTTGACGAGAAGGACGGCCCGCT
Source organism: Sunxiuqinia dokdonensis (assembly GCF_001270965.1). GTDB lineage: Bacteria > Bacteroidota > Bacteroidia > Bacteroidales > Prolixibacteraceae > Sunxiuqinia > Sunxiuqinia dokdonensis. The sequence goes on from NZ_LGIA01000149.1 coordinate 127,918, forward strand.
GGTTCTGTACCGGGTGATTGTTGCCATTGATGGTGAGAAAACATTTACCCGATGCAGTTTCGGGTTTAAGAATTGTGATGGAAACAATAAGTGCCCGCTGCACGACGAGTTCTCCAAAATCCGGAATGATTTCACCCGAATGGTTAACGAAGAAACCATTCAAACCTTGGCCCAAAGAATAAAAGAAGGAGATGCGGTGCTGACACAGACACTGCATTGAGCAGATAGGATCAACAGAGCGGCAGGACAATAAAACCTGCCGCTTTTTTCTTTTCGCTCAAATCAACCACAAACCGACGATTTTCCACAGGCCAAGTCCAATAAACAAGACGGCCACTCCGCGCCGCAGCCAGCGTTCAATATGCTTCAGTCCGTCGAACCAACGGTTTAATCCACTGATGGCAAAGGCGATCAGCACGGCAAACAAAATGACCACCAGACTAGTTCCAAGGGCAAAAAGGATTGGAAGAACTAATCCCGCAGCACTGGCAATCGTCATGGGAATAAGCAAGCCGAAGTACATGACACCACTGTAGGAACAAAAGGCCAGTGCAAACACTGCTCCCAGCAAAAAGTCATGGATGTAGGAGCGATTTCCGCGACGTTCAAGTTTTCGATAAAGCCCTGATAATGATGGGAAACGCATCGGGATCAAATCCAACATGACCAAGCCAATCAACAACAACAGGGGGCCAATTAGTTTTTCGCCGTAGCGCGCCAAGGGACTGGAAATCCGCAACGCATTAGCTCCAAAAAACAAGATCAAGGCAAGTACCGAATAGGAAAAACCACGGCCCAAGGTATAAATCAGCCCGCCAAGCAAAACCTTTATTTTACTGGGAGCATCTTTGCTAATGAAGCCAATGGCTGCCACATTGGTCGTCATAGTGCAGGGCCCCAGCGAGGTGATGATGCCCAGCAAAAAAGCGGACCAAAGCGGGAAAGAGGATTGATCGAATAAGTTGGTAAAATAAGCCTGCATTAGCGTGTATCCAAATTTTCTTCAAGCAACTGTTTAAACTTTTCAGGATTGGGTAAAGCATATAAAAAAGCTTCTTCCGTCATGTTAACCGTTTGCCCATCTTTCAAAATCAACAACGATTTAAAGACCACATCAAACTTCCGGGCAAAATCAGCAACACCGGGATCGTCGAGATTGAACTGGCGAAAAACAAGCCCGCCAGACTCCACCTGCTCCGCATATTTTCCGTTCAATTCACTTTGAATAATTTGTTCGATGGCGTCGCAACTTTCGCAATGCACCGGAGTCCGAAAATAATAAATCCCGGTCTGGCCTTCCTTAGGCAATACCAGTTCATCGCTTTCTATCGTTTGTCGGCTGTTGCATGCTGATAACACGATTATAAAAATAAAGCCTACCGTCAGTCGTTTCATTTAATCGGTTTAAAATTCAGCAAAAAGGTCTTCAATTCCGCATAGGTGGGCAATTGCCCACTCATCACCACTTCGTTGTTAATCACCAGCGCCGGAGTCTGCATGACTCCCAACTTGATAATTTCCATCAAATCTTCCACCTTACAGACCTGCGCGTCCAGGGCCAGTTCAGCCACTGCTTTCCGTGTTCGGTGTTCCAAACCGCGGCATTTCACACAACCCGGTCCAAAAACTTTAATTTCAATCATCCATGTTGATTTTGGGTAAAAGTAATGATTATGCACGAATGCGACTTCACAAAAAGTGTTAACAAGCCCTGCTGACAGGCTGTTAAAAACGTTTAATTTCAATTTCCGATTAGTCTTGGTTCAAAGAATATATTATCTTCGCAAACATAAAAAAATATTGAATTTTAAGCGGATGAAAAACTATAAGTTCATTAACACGGTTGCAGGCTGGCTGGTCTTTTTAGTGGCAGCCGTTGTTTATTTAATGACGATTGAACCGACCACCAGTTTCTGGGACTGCGGCGAATTTATTACCACTTCGTACAAACTGGAAGTTGGACACCCCCCGGGCGCACCGTTCTTTATGATTTTGGGTCGTTTTTTTACGCTGTTTGCCGATTCGTCGGGCGCAGCCATGATGATCAATGCTCTCTCGGCTTTGGCCAGCGCTTTCACCATCCTGTTTTTGTACTGGACCATCACCCACCTGGCCCAAAAACTGGTGAACACGGAAAATGGATTTAGTTCTGGGCAAGGAATCGCCATTATTGGAAGCGGTATCGTAGGTGCTTTAGCTTATACTTTTTCAGATACGTTCTGGTTCTCGGCTGTCGAAGGCGAAGTTTACGCCACCTCATCTCTCATTACAGCTATCGTTTTCTGGGCTATTCTGAAATGGGAAAACGTAGCCGACCAGCCACACGCCAACCGCTGGATCATTCTGATTGCCTACCTGATGGGACTTTCCATTGGCGTTCACCTGTTAAACCTGTTAGCTATTCCAGCCATTGTATTCGTTTATTATTACAAGAAATATAAGGTTACCCGAAACGGAATTTTGGCCAGTCTCGCGGTTTCCTTGGTGCTGCTGGGTGTCATCATGTACGGCATCATTCCGGGCGTGATCACCATTGCCTCCTGGTTTGAACTGATGTTTGTCAATGGCTTTGGGCTGCCATTTAATACTGGTGCTGTTATTTACGCCCTTCTGCTTATTGGCCTGATTATCTATGGCATTCATTACACCACCAAAAAGAAACTGGTGCTGTGGAACACAGTATTGGTGGCATTTACGGTTATTGTCATTGGGTATTCTTCATTTGCCATGATCGTCATCCGCTCATCGGCCAACACACCCATGGACCAAAACAGCCCCGACAATGTATTCTCACTATTGGGATACCTGAACCGCGAACAATATGGCGACCGCCCTTTGGTAAACGGCCAGTATTACAACACACCGCTCGATCCGCAAACACCGTACGTACAGGGCAAACCCTATTACATTCAAAAAGACGGGAAATATGTGGCTTCCGACTATCGTCAAAAACCACAATACGACTCGCGTTTCACCACATTTTTCCCACGGATGTACAGCAGCCAGGCCCAGCATATTCAGGATTACCAAAGCTGGGCAGGCATCGAAGGAAGAACGGTTCGAATTACCAACCGGCAAGGTGAGCAGGAAACCATCAAGCTGCCAACTTTTGGAGAAAACCTGCAATTTTTCATTCGCTATCAGGTGACTCACATGTACCTGCGCTACTTTATGTGGAACTTTGCGGGACGGCAAAATGACACCCAGGGGCACGGTGACGTGCTCAGCGGCAACTGGCTCAGTGGCATTAATTTCATTGATTCGGCACGCCTGGGCGACCAAACCAATTTACCCGATGTTTATGCCAACAACAAAGCACGGAATACCTATTATTTTCTACCCTTGCTGCTTGGACTGTTAGGAGCATTTTTTCACTACCAACGCGATAAAAAAGACATGTGGGTGGTCTCTCTCCTATTTATCATGACCGGCCTGGCCATTGTGGTTTACCTGAACCAATATCCGCACCAGCCCCGCGAGCGGGATTATGCCTATGCCGGATCGTTTTATGCCTTTGCCATTTGGATTGGACTTGGGGTGATTGGCCTGGTGGAAAGCTTGAAAAAATGGATGCCCGAAACCGTCAGTGCGGTCGCGGTTTCAGCGGTTAGCCTACTACTGGTACCCGGCATTATGGCCAGCGAAAACTGGGACGATCATGACCGTTCGGGCAGATACACCGCCCGCGATTTCGGTGCCAACTACCTGAACAGCTGCGAACCCAATGGCATCATTTTCACCAACGGCGACAACGACACCTTCCCGCTGTGGTACAACCAGGAAGTGGAAGGCGTACGCACCGACATGCGCGTGTGTAACCTAAGCTACCTCCAAACCGACTGGTACATTGACCAAATGCGGAGCAAAGCCTACGAATCGGATCCGCTGCCCATTACATTCACCGAAGACCAGTATGTTCAAGGCAACCGCGATGTGGTTTACCTGATGGAAGACCCACGAATCAAAGGTGCTGTCGACCTGAAAAAAGCCCTCGACTTTGTGAAAGACGAAAACCCCAGAACCAAACTCACACAGGCCGACAACGCTTCCTATATTCCTTCAAAACGTTTATTTCTGAAGGTGGACAAGGAAGCAGTGATTCGAAATAAAGTCGTTCCCGAATCGCAGTATGATGCGATTGTCGATACCATTTTTATCGACTTCGGCAACAAAAGCTACATCACCAAGGACGAGCTGATGGTGCTGGACATGATTGCCCACTCGAACTGGGAACGCCCCATCTATTATGCGATTACTGTTGGTAGAGACAAATACCTGGGCTTGCAGGATTATTTTCAGCTCGACGGTTTTGCCTACCGGTTTACGCCGGTGAAAACCGCGCAATCAGGCATGTACTTCGGCAGCGTGAACACCGACCGGATGTACCAGCACATGATGCACGATTTTAAATGGGGAAACATGAATGATCCGGATGTTTACATCGACGAAAACAACCAGCGTATGATGATGAACATCCGCAACAATTTCAACCGCCTGGCCGAAAGCTTGGTGCTGGAAGGAAAGAAAGACTCGGCCATTCAGGTGCTGGATAGAAGCATGGAACTGATTCCACACGAAGTAGTTCCCTACAACTATTTTTCGTTGCAGCTGGCCGAAAATTACCTGGCTGCCGGCGATCTGGAAAAAGGCCGGGACGTGATGCTCGATATTTACAACTCGTACCAACAGGAAATGGATTACTTTCTTTCGCTCGATCCCAGGTTCCTGGTTTCCATCGATGAGGAGATTCAGCGAATCATGTATTTCCTGCGCGAAATGAGCGTGATCACCAGCGAATACGAATCGGACGATTTGTCGAAAGAAATTACGGCCAGTTTTAACCAATATTTTCAAGCGTATAGCACGTTCAACTAATGCTCCGATTTGATCCGAGAATAAGGCTTCCGAAGGTCGCGACCCGATTTTTCCCCAACGCATTATGGCGTTTGCCGGGAGATAAAAAACAGGTTGCGCTGACTTTTGATGACGGCCCGGTTCCGGAAGTTACGCCGTGGGTATTGAAGTTGCTGAAAGAAGAAAATATCAAAGCTTGCTTTTTCTGCGTGGGCGAAAATGTGAAGCGCCATCCCGAAGTTTACCGGCAAATTCTTGCCAACGGACACCAGGTTGGCAACCATACCTTCAACCATTTGCAAGGCTTAAAAACAAAGGACGAAGATTTTTTTGCCAATATTGAAAAAGCGGCAAAGTATGTTGACTCGAGATTTATGCGACCACCTCACGGATGGATGCGAAAATCGCAGTACCGGAAGCTGGTTGAAAAATACCAGGTGGTGATGTGGGATTTGATCAGCCGGGATTACATCACGAAAGTGAGCCCCGACGCTGTGGTATCAAACGTGATGAACTTCGTACGTCCGGGATCAATTATCATTTTTCATGATTCTGTAAAAGCACAGAAAAATCTGAAACCGGCCTTACCGGTTGTCATTAAAAAATTAAAACAAAAAGGATATCAGTTTACCTTGCTACCCGAAGAAGGATAAGCAACAAACAGACAAATAATAAGATCATGTTGAATATTTTACTCATTGGATCAGGAGGAAGAGAACATGCCATGGCATGGAAAATCAAGCAGTCGAAGAAAGTCAACCAACTATACATTGCTCCTGGAAATGCGGGAACGGCAGCTGTTGGCGAAAATATTGCTGTTGGCGTTTCTGATTTTGAAGGACTCAAAAAAGTCGTGCTCGAAAAAGCCATCAACCTCGTTGTCGTAGGTCCCGAGGTTCCGCTGGTTGAAGGCTTGCATGATTTTTTCCTGGCCGATGACCAACTGAAAAACATCCGCGTGGTTGGCCCGCAAAAAGCCGGCGCCTTGCTCGAAGGCTCCAAAGATTTCTCCAAGGAATTTATGGCCCGCCACAACATTCCAACCGCAAAATACCAAACCGTGACAGCCGCTACGCTGGAGCAGGGCGTGGCTTTCCTGAAAACGATGCAGGCGCCTTACGTGCTCAAAGCTGACGGCCTGGCCGCCGGAAAAGGGGTGCTGATCATCGACAATTTAGCCGAAGCCGAAGCCGCACTGAAAACCATGCTTGATGGCCAATTTGGACAGGCCAGCAGCAAAGTGGTGATCGAAGAATTTTTGTCGGGCGTGGAACTGTCTGTCTTTGCCATTACCGACGGAAAAGATTACCAAATATTACCCGAAGCCAAAGACTACAAACGCATTGGCGAGGGCGACACCGGCCTCAACACAGGCGGAATGGGTGCCATCAGCCCAGTGCCGTTTGCCGATGCCGACTTCATGAAAAAAATTGAAGACCGCATCATTAAACCAACCGTTGACGGCTTGCAAAAGGACAACATCCCCTACAATGGGTTCATCTTTTTCGGACTAATCAATTGCGGTGGCGAACCTTATGTCATTGAATACAACGTGCGGATGGGCGACCCCGAAACCGAAGCGGTCATGCTGCGTGTCAAGTCCGACTTTGTAGATTTGCTGGAAGCAGCAGCCGATGGCACCATGGGACAACAAAGCATTGAAATTGACGAACGCACAGCCGTCACGGTCATGCTGGTTTCGGGAGGCTACCCCGGATCATACGACAATGGTAAGGTCATGACTGGTTTTGAGCAAGTGCAGGACAGCATTCTCTTTCATGCCGGAACCAAACCCTCCGGGCAACAGGTGGTCACTGCCGGAGGACGCGTGATCGCCATCAGCTCCTATGGTTCTTCCATGCACGAAGCGCTGGCTCAATCTTACGCCAATGCCGAAAAAATTGATTTCGATGGAAAATACTACCGGAAAGACCTCGGATTTGACCTGTAAAAAACATCCGGCAATTCAGCAATAAGCCAATTCGAAAACGCGGACCACGAATCACGCACCAGCTATGATACTCAGGATACTCAAAACCAACCAGGCGTACCATTTCATCCTCATTCCACTGATGATTGCAGGATTGTGGTTTCGTTCCTACATTTATCCTGACTTTTTCCCTTTTTTTGAAGGTGAAAATGACATGTTCCTTTACCAGCTTGTGAATCGATGGTTTGGCCAATCGGCACTGGCCGGCAACTTGTTGTCGATGGTTTTCGTGATCGTTCTGGCATTTTTAATCTTGAAGTTGAACACGGAATATGCCTTTATTCGTGTGCGAACCTTTTTACCTTCAAATATTTTTGTCCTGATTTTGGGAGGATTGTTGACCCTGCACACGCTTCACCCGGTCTATTTTGCCTTGCTGTTTCTTCTACTTTGTGTCGATCGGATTTTCCAATCTTACGAACTGGAAAAATTTCATGCAAGCGCATTCGAAGCCGGATTTTTTATCGGATTGGGCTCTTTGTTTTATTTCCCACTAATCTTCTTCTTTCCAATCATCTGGATCGGTTTTCTGCTCATTAACAAACGCCTGCAATGGCGCAATTTTGTGCTCCCGCTCCTTGGCCTGTTCGTTCCATGGCTTTTTACCTGGTCGTATTATTATCTCACCAACCAGCTGCCGGTTTTTGTTGATACCATCATTCTCAATGTTGAAACCGACAATCGTTTCTTCGGCGGAAACCGGCCACTGCAAATGTACCTGGCCTATTTGGTACTGGTCAGTTTGCTCGGAAGTCTGTTCTTGCTAAACCAGTACGACGAAAAAAAAATCAGCACGCGAAAGAACTTCCAGATCTTCTTTCTCATCCTGCTGACCGCCGTGATCCTGCTGATCTTTATTCCCGCCGTATCGCAGGAAATCGTCATCATCATGGCGCTTCCGCTCACCTACCTCATTTCGAACTACCTGATTTTTATGAAACGAAAAGTGTGGGGCAACCTGTTCATTTATCTGTTTATCGCACTCATTATCTTCATGCAATTGGTGCACTGAAAACAATTCGTTTAACGCACCATTCCTTCCTTCTGCCCTCTTCACGCGTAACCGGCCAACTTTAAAAAAATATAAAATCGTTGCGATTGTTGTAACGTCTGCTTGGTCTGTTCGTCCTAGTTAAGAATTCACTGTCCTGATTTTTTCGGAAAACAGTTGCAGATCAGAAATTGACCATTGACATGGAAAATTCTGCCGTTTATCGAAAAAATTTCTGAAACACCCCGGGAATTCGTCAATTTTGATTGCAGAAAGCCAAACAGAAAACAAGAAAACAATGATTACACTAAACAACATTCACAAATCCTATGTGATGGGCAGCAGCAAGCTCCATGTGTTGAAAGGCATTGACCTGGACATTGAGCAAGGCGAATTTGTTTCCATCATGGGCTCATCGGGCTCCGGAAAATCGACCTTACTCAACATTTTGGGCATGCTCGACAACTACGACGACGGCTCCTACCATCTGGACAACCGCCTGATTGCCGACATGAGCGAGAAGAAAGCAGCCCAGCTCCGCAACGAAATGGTCGGTTTCGTGTTCCAGTCTTTCAACCTGATTTCGTTCAAAAATGCCATGGAAAATGTGGCACTTCCGCTTTATTACAAAGGTGTAAACCGCAAAAAGCGCAACGCCATTGCCATGGAATACCTCGAAAAACTGGGACTGGCACCCTGGGCCAGCCATATGCCCAACGAAATGTCGGGCGGTCAAAAACAGCGGGTAGCCATTGCCCGGGCGCTGATTTCGCAACCCAAAATTATTTTGGCCGACGAGCCAACCGGAGCCCTGGACACCACCACCTCCTATGAAGTGATGGAAATTTTGAAGGAAATCAATGAGGCTGGCATCACGGTCATTATTGTCACGCACGAGCACGACATTGCGGCCATGACCCAAAAGGTCGTCCGGCTGAAAGATGGCCGAATCGACGAGATTATCCGTAACGGCGAACTCAAAGCCTTTCGGCATACCTACACCAAAGAATTGGAAACAGCCTAAACCCGACCCATGTTTGATCTCGATAAATGGCAGGAAATTCTGTCCACCATCAAAAAGAACAAGATGCGAACCTTCCTCACTGGCTTTTCCGTGGCCTGGGGAATTTTTATGTTGATGATTTTGCTGGGCTCCGGCAACGGACTGAGCAATGGGGTGGCGGCCAATTTCATGAACGATGCGGTGAATGCCATGTGGATCTGGACCGGAGAAACGACCATTGCCCATCAGGGACTCAAGCCGGGACGACCAATCCAGTTTCGCAACGATGATTATGACCTTATCGAAAAGCTCCCGGGGGTGGAGTCCGCTTCCGGACGCTATTTTATGGGTAACACCCGTTATTCCTACGAAAATGAATCAGGCGAATACACCACCGTGACCTGCCACCCGGAGTTAAACGACGTGGAAAAGATGGAGCTGATCGAAGGCCGTTTTATCAACGAGGTGGACATTTTGCAAGACCGGAAAGTGGTGGTCATCGGAAAAGACATCCACACCGCCCTTTTCAAGGAGAAACCAGCGCTGGGCGAATATGTCAGAATCAACAATGTCCCGTTCAAGGTAGTCGGTGTTTGCATTGAGCCGGGTTCCACCCGAAACCGCAATGCCTATATGCCGGTGTCCACGGCTCAAAAAGTGTTTAACGGCTCCAACCGCCTGCACAACTTTGCCCTGACCATCGATGGAAAAACCCTACAGGAAAGCCAGGAAATTGAAGAACGCATTCGCAATACTTTTGCCCGCAAACACCGTTTCGACGTAACCGACGAAAGTGCCCTGGGCATGTACAACAAGCTGGAAAACTACATCCAAACCATGCGGATTTTTCAGGCCATTAAAATCTTCATCTGGATTATCGGTATCGGAACCTTGATTGCAGGCATTGTTGGGGTGAGCAACATCATGCTCATCGTTGTGAAAGAACGCACCAAGGAAATCGGCATCCGCAAAGCCATTGGCGCCAGCCCCGCCTCGGTGGTCGGCCTCATTTTGCTCGAGTCAATTTTGATTACTACCGTAGCCGGATACATTGGACTGGTGCTGGGAACCGGATTAATGGAGCTGATCAACTATTCGATGGTTCAATCGGCTGGCGATGCCGCCCAGCAAGGCGAAACCGTATTTTTAAATCCAACGGTTGACTTTGGCGTGGCTGTTGCCGCCACCCTGCTGCTGGTGGTGGCCGGAACGCTTGCCGGATACATTCCGGCCAAACGGGCTGCCAGCATTAAACCCATTGTTGCCTTGCGCGATGAATAACAAAAAAACGACATCATGTTAGACCTTGATCTTTGGAAAGAAATATTAAGCGCCCTGAAGCAAAACCGCATGCGCAGCTTCATGACTGCCTTTGGCGTGTTCTGGGGAATCTTCATGCTCATCATCATGTCCGGTGCCGGGCGTGCGCTGGAAAATGGCGTATTGGACGGCGTGAAAGCCTTTGCCACCAACTCGGCTTTCTTTTGGACCGAGCGGACCAGCATCCCCTACGAGGGTTTTCAGCGCGGCCGCCGCTGGATTTACGACAACCAGGACATCGAATACATCCGACAGAATGTGAAAGAAATTGAATACCTCTCGCCCCGCCTATTCGGCTGGCAACAGGGGGGCGATAATACGGTTCGTGGCGAGCGCACTGGTTCTTTTAATATTTTTGGCGACTATCCCGACTACTTTAAGATTGATGGCTGGACACCCGTGAAAGGCCGCCTGATGAATGAGATTGATGTGCGACAAAAACGCAAAGTCTGTGTGATTGGTGAGCGCGTGGAAGAAATGATGTTTGCCAAAGACGAAGATCCCATTGGCCAGTATTTGAAAATCAGTGGTGTTTACTTTCAGGTGGTTGGTGTCATCCATCCCGAAACACGCATCAACATTGGCGGTGGCAAGAAAGAGGAAACCATCATCATCCCGTTTTCAACCATGCAAACGGCTTACAATTATGGCGACGAAATTCATTTTTTCTCGGTCACTGCCAACAAAGGCACCAGCGTCAGCGAGCTGGAAGAAAAACTGAAACGCATTTTGAAAGAACGGCACAAAATTGCACCCGACGATATGCAGGCCATCGGGTCGTTCAATATTGAAGCCGAGTTTAAAAAATTCTCCGCCTTATTCTTTGGCATCCAGGCCCTGACCTGGATTGTGGGAATTGGCACCTTGATGGCCGGCGTGATTGGGGTGAGCAACATCATGCTGGTGATTATTAAGGAGCGAACCCAGGAAATTGGCATTCAGCGGGCGATTGGAGCCACACCCGGCAAAATCATGCTGCACATCATCGCCGAAAGCGTGTTCCTGACCGTGATGGCCGGATACATCGGCCTGTCGCTGGGCGTGGGGCTGCTCGAAGTGCTGAACCAAATTTTGCTTGCAGCCGGCGATGAAGTCTTCTTCCGCAACCCGGAAGTCAACCTGACCATGGCGCTGTCGGCCTTGGCTGTGCTGGTGTTCTCCGGCGCTTTTGCCGGATTTATCCCTGCCCGGCGGGCCATCAAAATAAAACCCATTGATGCGCTGCGCGATGAAGGATAGCGAACGTAGGAAAATACGAAGTCACGAACTTTGAAACAGAAAACAGAAACAATAATAAAACCAACAGCGATGAAAAAGATTTTTAGAATTTTAGGAATAGCCCTTTTGGTGGCGGTATTTGGGGGAACCATTTATTTCCTCTATACGAAATCAAAAAAAACACCCGATCTATTTGAAACCAAAGCACCCTTTGTGAGCAATGTGATTCGTAAAACAGTGGCTACCGGCTCGGTGGTTCCCCGTCAGGAAATTGAGATCAAACCTCAGGTATCCGGCATCATCGATGAGATTTACATCCGGGCAGGCGAATTTGTCACCAAAGACCAGGTGATTGCCAAAATCAAGATCATTCCCGACATGGTGAACCTGAATGCCGCTGAATCGCGGGTAAAACGCGCCAACATCAATTTTGAGGATGCCAAGACTGACTATGAGCGTCAGCAAAAATTATTCGATACCGATGTGATTTCGTACGAAGAATTTAAAAACGCCAAGGTCGCTTACGACTCGGCCAAGGAAGAGTTGGCTGCTGCCGAAAACAACCTCGAACTAATAAAACACGGGGTGACCAAAAAAGCGGAAACGGCCACCAACACCCTGGTTCGCTCTACCATCAACGGTATGGTACTTGATGTTCCTGTTGAAGTAGGGAACTCGGTCATCCAGTCCAACACCTTCAACGAAGGTACCTCCATCGCTTCGATTGCCGACATGCAGGACATGATTTTTGAAGGCAAGGTGGACGAAACCGAAGTCGGAAAAATTAAGGAAGGCATGCCCATTGAGCTGGAGATTGGCGCCATTGAGAAGGAAAAATTTCAGGCCATTCTCGAATACATTTCACCCAAAGGTGTTGAAGAAAACGGCGCCATCCAGTTTGAAATTAAAGCCGATGTCTCACTGAAAGACAACCAGTTTATCCGCGCCGGATACAGCGCCAACGCCAGCATTGTGCTCGAACGCAAAGACAGCGTGCTGGTCATTCCCGAAGGCATGCTGAAATTTGAAAACGACTCGGCCTTTGTGGAAGTACTGGTCAACGAAACCGAACACCTGTTTGAGAAACGCAAGGTAGAAACCGGCATTTCCGATGGTATCAACATTGAAGTGGTTTCGGGAATCGGCAAAGACGAAAAAGTGAAAGGTGATAAAATTGATCCGAAGAAACTGAAAGAAACTGAAAATAACCAAGGCTAATCCGGCTCAAATTCAAACGAATGACTAAATTAGCTCCGTTCAAAAAACAAAAAATAATGACCATGAAGCATTTATTTCAGCTTGCTGCCATTCTGATGCTTGCGTTTTCCGGAACACTCCAGGCCCAGCAAACCTGGGACTTGCAAAAGTGTATCAACTACGCCCTCGAAAACAACATCCAGATCAGGCAACAAAGCATCAATACCGATTACTACGGAAATGAGTTGCAACAAGCCAAAAACAACCGGCTGCCATCGCTCAACGGCGGACTGTCGAACAGCTTTAACTTTGGCCGCTCGCTGCAATACGACAATACCTACGCCGACTACAACTCGAACCAAACCGGTGGTAACCTGAGCGCCAACATGACCTTGTGGAATGGATTCATCCTGCAAAAATCAATTAACAAGGCCGACCTGGACCTGAAAGCCGCTTTGTCCGATCTGCAAAAAGCCAAGGACGACATTATGCTGTACATTGCCGCGGCTTACCTCGAAATTTTGTTTACGCAGGAATTGGTACAAGTGGCCGAAGATCAAATGGCAGTCACAAAAATGCAGATTGACCGCACCAACAAGTTGGTCGAAGCCGGAAGCCTGGCCAAGGGCAGCCTGCTCGAAATTGAAGCCCAGCTGGCCAGCGAAGAGCTGAACCTGGTAAACCAGCAAAACGCCCTGCAACTGGCCTATCTGAACTTGTACCAACTGCTGGAACTGCCCGCCACCGAACAATTTAAAATTGAAGATCCCGTATTGCCGGTGGTCAAAGCCAATGGCACTTTACTCAATTCGATGGATATTTTCCGCACCGCCGTGGGATTTCGTCCCGAAGTGAAAAGCGCCGAGTACCGTTTGGGAAGCTACAAGGAACAAGTGGCCATTGCCAAGGGAAACCTCTACCCCAGCCTCACCATTGGCGCCGATTACTACAACTCGTACAACAACAAATACGAAGATTTTAATGGCGATAAAATTCCGTTTAGCGACCAGCTGAAATCGAACGAGCGCTATGGTGTTGGCGTCAATTTGAGTATCCCGATTTTCAGAAAAGGCCAGGTTCGTACGCAAATTAAAAATGCCGAATTGCAGGTGATGAACCAGGAACTGGAATTGCAAAGCACCAAAAATGTGCTTCGCAAAGACATTGAGCAGGCTTATACCAATGCCGTAGCGGCCCTAAAAAAGTACATGGCCAGTAACAAAGCCGTTGAATCGATGCAGGAAGCCTTTCGTTATACCGAAGAAAAATTTAACGTGGGCATGGTCAACACAGTCGAATACAACCAGTCGAAAAATAACCTGGCCCGGGCCAAAAGCGATCTGGCACAAGCCAAGTACGATTACATTTTCCGCACCAAAATACTCGATTTCTACAACGGCGAAACCATTGACTTGTAGCTTGCAAGCAATCAAGCCGCAATTATAAAAAAGGATCC